>NZ_JBHXMY010000031.1:4307-22312 GCF_042720195.1 Nocardia sp. NPDC058497
ACCTGGTGGCGACCCCCACCCTTCCAACCCAACCCGGCACCGGCGGGAGGCCCCCCCAACCCGCACCACCCAGACCACCGCCAGGCGGGGCCCCACAAACGGGTGGCCCCCGACCCCCACCCCCCCCCCCCCGTCCTCCCCCCCGGGGGGTGGTGGTGGCGGCGCGTTGCGGGGGTTGTTTAAGAACATTAAATTCCCACCCTCCGCCCTCCGCCCCCGACCGCGTCGGCCGGTGCGCCGTCGAAGGCAATGGACCCGTTGTCCAGCACCACGACTCGATCGAACCCGTCCAGCAGCGCGAGCTGGTGGGTCACCACGATCACCTGCTGGTCCAGGGAGTTCAGCGCCTCCGACACCCGGCGGGCGTTGCGCAGGTCCAGCAGCGTGGTCGGCTCGTCGGCGACGATGACCTCGGGCTCGCGGATCAGCGCGGAGCCGATCGCGAGGAGTTGTTTCTGCCCGCCCGAGAGCAGGTGCGCCGGATGGTCGGCGTGCTCGCCCAGCCCGAAGCGGTCGAGCATCCGCGCCACCCTGGCCGCGATCTCGGTCCGGCTCAGGCCACTGCGCCGCAGCGAGAACGCCAGATCCTCGGCGACGGTCGGCATCACGATCTGGGTGTCGGGATCGGTGAACACGAAGCCGACCTTGCGCCGGACCTGCGCGCCCTTGCGGGCGGCGTCGAGCCCGTCGACGGTGACGGTGCCCGACGCCGGCTTCAGCAGCCCGTTGAGCATCCGCGCCAGCGTCGACTTCCCGGATCCGTTGGCGCCGATGAGGCCGACCCGCCGTTCGGTGATCTGAAGATCGATGTCGCGCAGCACGGTCCGATCACCGAAGTGGTGACCGACCGAGTCGAGGACGATCTCGCTCACGACAGGTACCGCGCGCGCTCAGCCACGGATCAGCCCGGGATATGCGCGATGCACACCCTTGGCGACGACAGTGGCGACGACAACCTTGGCCAGATCCCCTGGCACGAAGGCGAAGTTGGCCGACACCGCCGCCCACACCCCGAGATCGGTGCGGATCAGCAGCCCAGCGGTCCCGAACAGGTAGATGACCACGAGCCCGCCGAGCGCGTTGATCAGCAGACCGAGCACGATCGGATACTTCGGCAGGATCGCGGCGGTCAGCGCGCCGATCACCAGCGTCGCGGGGATCCAGCCGATCAGATAGCCCGCGGTCGGCGAGGCCAGGGCCGTCAGGCCGGTGCGGCCGCCGGAGAGCAGCGGCAGGCCGATCAGGGTCAGCGCGATGAAGACCGCGACCGCGGCCGTGCCCTTGCGCGCGCCGAGGATCGCGCCGGTGAGGATCACCCCGAGGGTCTGCAGCGTGATCGGCATGCCACTGAACCCGACGGTGATCGCACCCGGCAGGCCGAGGGCGGCGATCAGCGCCGCGAACACCGCGATCTGCGCCATGTCCCTGGCGGCGAAACCGAGCGCCGGCTTCGGGGACTTCTCGACATCGGGCACGGCAAACATCCTTCACCACGGAATTGAACGACGTTCAAGGTAGCAGGTGGAGCACGATCGTTTCGCCACGCCCGAAGATCGACTAGTATCCCAAGGTTGGGAGCTTCTCGGACGGTGTTTGCCGCACAACGGCATCGCGCCGACCCACCGTGGCCGAGGAAGGGCCATCATGTCGATTGCGCTACAACGTTTTTCGAACTTGATCGCCGCGATCTACAGCGCAGGCAACGACCCTGACCGATGGGACGGAGTGATCCGCGAGATCACCGACACCTTCGGGGCGGTACACGGCTTTTTGGTCATCGCCGAACCGGCAGGCGCACGGTGGGCGATCAAGACCTCGGGCAACGGGAGCTCGCCGGACCTGTCCTCCTCGCTCGACCGGGTCGCCGAACACCTGCAGCGCCTTCCCGCCGGTTCGGCCGCCACCAGTGACGAGCTGTTCGACCGCGGGAGCGCGAACGGCCTGACCAACAGTTTCCTGGCCCGGCTCAGCGACGATCTGCCACCCTCGTGGATCTGCCTGACCATGCCCGACCACGGCGCGATCAACGGTCACTCGGCCGGGCTGGCCCTGCTGCGTGCACTCGTGCCGCATCTGCGCGGGGCGCTGCGCACCCAGTCCAGGCTTGTCGAGTTGTCCCGGGAACGGGCCTTGGCGCTCGCGACACTGGAGCAGGCGCACTACGGCATCATGATCGTCACCGCCGACGCCGCACTGGTATTCGCCAACTCCATGGCGGGGCGCATCATCGCGCAGACCGAGGGGCTGAGTGTGGATGCCTTCGGCCGGCTGCGGGCCAGGTCGCCGTCCACCCAGGCGCGACTGCGCGAGCTGATCGAACAGGCCGCGGAGTCGGCGGACGGTGGCGGGAATGTGGGGGTCGCGCGCCCCTCCGGCAATCGGCCGCTGATCGTGCGGATCTCGCCGCTGGACGGCATTTCCGGAGACGGAGACGGCCAATGGCATCGGGCCGTCCTGCTGCTGGTCGCCGATCCGGACCGAGATCCCGAACCGGAACCGGAAGCGCTGCACGACCTCTACGGCTTGACCGAGGCGGAAACACTGGTCGCCATGGCGGTTCTGCGTGGCGACGGGTTGCCCGCCGTCGCCGATCAGCTCTCGGTCTCGGTATTCACCGCGCGCACGCATCTGCAGCACATTTTCGCCAAGACGAAAACACACCAGCAGGCCGAATTGGTCCGGCTATTGTTGACCACCGCGATGTCGGCTCGATAATTTCGGCGGCTCACACCGGATGGAATCCCACGCCTCGGCGGCCACTCCCATGCCCCGTGCCACAGGGCCACTCCCGCACTGTTGTGCGGGAGTGACTCGAATGCTCCTCGTTGGTACCGGCATCAGCGTGTCAGACCACGCACACCGGGTAGAGGAACGGGATCGTCACCAGGATCGGCAGGCACACGACGATCGCGCCGGGGATCGTGATGAACGGCGAGAGCACTACGGGCTCTACCTGAACGGGCACCGGTGCGACGGGGACGGGGGCAGGATCCGCCGCGGGTGCTGCACCGGCTACGCCGGCACCGAGTGCGATCAGCGGCGCACACGCGAGCACCGCGATGGTTGAACGAACTTTGTACATGGCCATTCCTTCGACTGCTGCACACTTGTCGTGCCGACCCCGTGGCGGGACCGTCACCGTAATCAAGAACAGCACTCGCGGAGGAGAATAGCGTCGTTCGAACAGATGAAATCGTAAGTGCAGATGAAATCAGAAGGGTCGCTTCGATCGAATAACTGCCGCAAGGTATTCGTAATCCTCGGCCCGCGCCGAGGATCCGCGGTAGGCCAGACCGATGGTGCGCCCCGGCGCGGGATCGGCGAAGCGGGCGGTATCGAGAGTGCCGCGCGCGGTTTCGGTGGCCACGGCCATCTCCGGAATGAGGGTGACGCCGAGACCGCCTGCCACGCACTGCACCACCGTCGTCAGCGAGGCGGCGCGGGTGTCGCCGACCGCGCCGGGATGCACCTCGGCGCTGCGGCACAACTCCAGGGTCTGATCGCGCAGGCAGTGGCCCTCGTCCAGCAGCAGCAGCGGCATGTCGGCCAGCACCGGTGTGGCCAGGTCGGTGCGCCCGGCCAATTCGTGCCCGCGCGGGGTGACGAGCACGAACTCCTCCGAGTAGAGAGGGATCTCGACGAGCCCCGGCGCGCCGGTGGGCAGGGCGAGCAGCGCGACGTCGAGTACGCCCGTGCGCAGGCCGTCGAGCAGCCGGGAGGTCTGGTCCTCCACCACGTGCGGAACCAGACCGGGCAGTTTGCGGCGTAGTTCGGGCAGCAGCTCCGGCAGCACGTACGGCGCGACGGTCGGGATGATGCCCAGGCGCAGCACGCCGCCGAGGCCGTCACCGGTCGCCGAGGCCACGAACCGGTCGGCGGCTTCCAGCGTCGCCATCGCCTGGGGCAGCAGTCGCATGCCGGCCGCGGTCACCAGCACCCGCCGGGTGCTGCGCTCGATCAACTGGAGCCCCAGTCCGTTTTCCAGTGATGCCAGTGCCTGCGATAACGTGGGTTGGCTCACAGTCAAACGCGCTGCGGCGGTGCCGAAATGCCGGTATTCGGCGATGGCGACGAACGCACGCAGCTGCGACAGGGTTGGCTGATAAGTCTGATCAGTCACGCCTATCAGTGTAGGGCAAGCAATCGGCTTTACCTTTCAGTACGTTTTCGGCAAGATCCCCGACGAGCTCACACGATGAGCAACCACACCACGAATGAGGAGACGCGCATGGCTCTGCTGACCATCGGCGACCAGTTCCCGGCATACAACCTCAAGGCCGTCATCGGAGGTGACCTGTCGAAGGTCGACGCGCAGCAGCCCGACGACTACTTCACCCAGATCACCAGCGACGACTACGCGGGCAAGTGGCGCGTGGTGTTCTTCTGGCCCAAGGACTTCACCTTCGTGTGCCCCACCGAGATCGCGGCGTTCGGCAAGCTGAACGACGAGTTCGCCGACCGCGACACCCAGGTCCTCGGCGCCTCGGTCGACAACGAGTTCGTGCACTTCCAGTGGCGCGCCCAGCACGAGGATCTCAAGACCCTCCCCTTCCCGATGCTGTCGGACCTCAAGCGTGAACTGGCCACCGCCACCGGTGTTCTCAACGCCGACGGTGTCGCCGATCGCGCCACCTTCATCGTCGACCCGAACAACGAGGTGCAGTTCGTGTCGGTGACCGCCGGTTCGGTCGGCCGCAATGTCGACGAGGTGCTGCGCGTGCTCGACGCCCTGCAGTCCGACGAGCTGTGCGCCTGCAACTGGAAGAAGGGCGACCCGACCATCAACGCGGGCGAGCTGCTCTCGGCCAGCGTCTGATCCACCCTTCCCCACCGATTCACCCCAGAGGAGCCCCACTGTCATGAGCATCGAGAACCTGAAGAACTCCCTTCCCGAGTACGCCAAGGACCTCAAGCTCAACCTGTCCTCGCTGGCCCGCACCACGGTGCTCAACGAGCAGCAGCTGTGGGGCACCCTGCTGGCCTCGGCCGCCGCGACCCGCTCGGCGACCACCCTGCGCGAGATCGCCGAGGAAGCCGCCGATGTGCTGTCCGCCGAGGCCTACGAGGCCGCGCTGGGCGCCGCGTCGATCATGGGCATGAACAACGTGTTCTACCGCGGTAAGGCGTTCCTGGACGGTCGCTACGACGACCTGCGCGCGGGCCTGCGGATGAACATCATCGGCAACCCGGGCGTCGACAAGGCCGATTTCGAGCTGTGGTCGTTCGCCGTGTCCTCGATCAACGGCTGTGCCCACTGCCTGGAGGCGCACGAGAAGACGCTGCGCGAGGCCGGTGTGTCGCGCGAGGTGATCTTCGAGTCGCTGCGCGCGGCGGCCATCGTCGCCGGTGTCGGCCAGGCGGTGGCGTCCACCGAGGCGCTGGCGGCCGCTGCCGTCTGATTCACCGTTTCGCCGCGGCCCCCGATCGGTCTCCTCCGGTCGGGGGTCGCGGTCGTTTCCCGGGGACACGACCGGGCTCGCGCGGTCCCGTCGGCCCTGTGAACCGGCCGGTAGGCTCGCGATCATGAACGCACACGAGGTGCCCGAAGCCCCGGATATCCAGGTCGAGGTCGTCAGAGTGTTCACCGACCCGGCCGGACAGCTCGGCAACGCGCTCGGCATCGCCCGCGCGGGTGATGTCGTCGCGCTCGACAAGCAGGAGCTGGCCGCGCGCCTGGGCTTCAGCGAGACCACTATCGTCGAGGATCCCGTCGACGGTGTGGCCAGGATCCGCATCTTCACGCCCACCGTGGAACTGCCCTTCGCCGGGCACCCCAGCGTGGGCACCGCGTGGTGGCTGGCCGTGCAGCGCACACCGGTGCACACCCTGCAGGAGAACGCGGGCCCGGTCGCGGTCGACCAGACCGACGGCATCACCTGGATCACCGCCCGTGCCGAGTGGGCGCCGGATTTCACCTTCCACCAGCTGGATTCGGTCGAGGAGCTGGCGCTGCTGCGGCCCGACGACGTCACCGAGGGCCAGCACTACTTCTGGGCGTGGACCGACGAAACGCGTGGGGCGCTGCGCTCCCGGATGTTCGCTCCCGCGATGGGCATCGCCGAGGACGAGGCGACCGGGGCCGCGGCGGTCGCGCTCACCGGGCAGTTGCGGCGCGGGCTGGTGGTGACCCAGGGCCAGGGTTCCCAGCTCTACACCGAATGGGACTCCGACGGCTGGGTGCGCCTGGGCGGCCGGGTCGCCGAGGACCACGTCGTGGTGCTCTGACCTCACTGTCCGAGCTGGCCGCCGAAGCGGCGCAGCCACGGCGGCCGGGTGGTCCAGTGCCCGCGCCGCGGCGCCTCGGTGGTGCTCAGGTCGGCGAGGATGCGGGTCTCCAGATGCCGTGGCGGGGTGCGCCGGTCGTCGACGGCCAGGCGGGCGAGCATGGCGTGCACGCCGCGGACCCGGGCGGCGAACTGGGCGAGCCGGTGCGGGGCGATCGCGGCGAGCTTGTTCTCGATGTGGTGATATTCGATTTCGGCGACCGCGTCCAGGGCGTAGGCGTCGGCGAGGGCCAGGATCGAACCGGGCGGGCACCAGGCGTGGGTGCCGCCGACGCGGACGATCCGCTGCTCGGCGAGCCGTTCGACGCCCTCGGCCAGCAGCCGGGTGACGACCGGAAGGCGCAGGCCCAGTTCCCGGCTGATCGCCCGGTAGGTGCGCCCGCCGTAGTAGGCGAGCACGAACACTTCGCAGTGGCTGTCGAGCGGATCGGCGAAACCGAGGCGAGCCGAGGCCGCGAGCCAGGGTACGTCGTCGCCGTCGTGGCGGTCCAGCCGTAGCCGCTGCACCGCGAGCCGATGGATCTGGGCGAGCAGCCATGTCTGGTCGGCGCTGAACACCGCATCGTCGCGGCCCGCACACTCGGGCGCCGCCAGAGGTTCGCCGGGGTGCTCGGCGCCCGGTCCGGTCCGGTCACCGTCGTAGAGGGCACCGCGGCCGAATGTGGTGTCGGTCTCGGTGCCCAGGCGGGCGGCGAATGCCGAACGGCCCCACGGTGTCCCGAGGTCAGGGACGGGCGGGGGCTCAACAGCGACGGCCACGTCAGCGAGGCTTGTGGTGTCGATCGTCCACGGCGCGGCCCGCAGGCACCGATATCCCTCGCGGACAACGTCTTCGGCCGATCCGCGGCGATGCAGGACGCGCAGCGCGAGCCCGAAGGCGGCGGCGCCGGTGGCGAGGTACAGCTCACGCAGCGCGTCGCGATCGTCGGTGCCGGACGGGAACTCGGGAACGGGCAGCGCGAAGCCACCCGGCCCCGAGTCGGGACCGCGCTGCCGATTCATCGTCGAATTCCTGTCCACACAACGGCAATTCGCAGCGCGAGCGGTTGTGGATCGGTATTCACCGGTCGATCGCGGCGATCAACATGAACGCGGTACCGATATCCATCACCACATGGGGCACCAGCGCCGAGGTCAGCGGGTGGGCGCCTGCGGGGTGAACGAACCGGTGCCAGCGGGGGCCGTGACCGACGGTACCAAGCGCGACCAGCGCGTCCAGCGTGAACAGGGCGGCCAGCGCCAGGGCAGCCCAGGGCGCCGGTCCGGTCGCGTGGTCGCCGCCGTGACCGGCCATCGCGTACAGCATGGCCGCCGCGGCCACGGTGTGGTAGCCGATCGCCATAACCCCGTCGGGCGCGGCCGTCGGGCCGGTGCGCCAGCCCACGACGCGCTCGGCCAGCAGGATCGCGAAGGCCACGGTGAGCGCGGTGAGCATCCCACGCACGGCGTGCGGGTCGGTCGCGGCGGGGAACACCAGCATCGCCAGCATCACCAGGCACATGAGCAGGTGCGCGCTGTCGGCCGCGGCGTCGACCCGGTGGGTGGGTGGTGGCCGCCTGGTCAATCGGGCCGAGACGATCGCCGTCGCGAGGACGAACGCGGCGACCACCGGCCAGCGCACGAGTGCGTTGTCCTGAACGAATTCGGCCACACCCCACCACCTTCGAGTCGCCACCCGCGCCTCACCATGCTCGCATCGACGCGGCGCCCGCGGGCGCGTTTCCACCCGGGCACCGTCGTCGTCATAGCGATGACGGATCATGGACCGATGTCCGATGCACAATCCGTCACCTCGACGCAGGCGGTGCGCGTGACGGTCGACGACCTCACCGGCGCCCCGATCCGCGACCTGCTGACCGGCCATCACACCGAGATGGCCGCCAACTCCCCCGCCTGCAGCATGCACGCCCTCGACCTGACCGCCCTGCGCGATCCGGCGGTCACGGTGTGGAGCGCCTGGGCAGGCGACGAACTGGCAGGCTGCGGTGCGCTGAAGGAACTCGACCAACGCCACGGCGAGATCAAGTCCATGCGCACCGCCGACGGCTTCACCGGCCGCGGGGTCGCCGCGACTGTGCTGGTCCACATCGTCGACGAGGCCCGCCGACGCGGATACACCCGCCTGAGCCTGGAGACCGGGTCACAGGAGTACTTCGCGCCCGCTCGCCGCCTCTACCTGCGCCACGGTTTCACCGAGTGCGAGCCTTTCGCCGGCTACGTCCTCGACCCGTACAGCCAGTTCTTCACGCGCACGCTCGCGGGAGAGGTCAGCCCAGTGCGCGGGTGAAGCCCTCGACCAGGTCGGCGACCTGGGCGTCGGTCATCACGAACGACGGCGAGATCTGCATCGCGCCCTGTCCGGCGGCGCGGCCCGAGATGCCGTGTTCGCGCAGGGTCTTCACCAGCGCGGGTCCCTCGGACGGGTCGGCCAGTTGGACCGCGGCCACGGCGCCGAGCCCGCTGCGAACCTCGGCGACGCGCGGATGCTCGGCCAGCGGCGCGAGCAGGGTGTGCAGCGTGCTCTCCAGCCGGGCCGCTTCCTCGAGCAGCCCTTCGCGTTCGATGATGGCGAGGTTGGCCAGGGCCGCGGCGGCCGCGCCCGCGTGCCCGCCGTAGGTGTAGCCGTGCCGCCACCACACGCCACCGGCGAAGAACGGTTCGGCCAGGTGCGGTGCGATGAACACCGCGCCCATCGGCAGGTAGCCCGAGGTCAGGCCCTTGGCCGTGGTGACGAGGTCGGGTTCGAGGCCGAACCGGGTGGAGGCGAACCAGGAGCCGCCGATCCGGCCGAAGCCGGTCACCACCTCGTCGGCGACGAACAGGATGTCGTGGTCGCGGCAGATCTGGCGCACCTCGGCCAGGTAGCCCTCCGGCGGCAGGTACACCCCGCCCGCACCGATGATCGGCTCGCAGAAGAACGCCGCGATCTGCTCGGCGCCGATCTCCTCGATCAGGGCGAGCAGCGATTTCGCGTCGTTCCATTCGACGGTGCGGGTGTCGGCGACGAGCTCACCGTAACCCTCGGTGTTGCCCGCCAGCCCACCGATCGAGGTGCCCGCGTAGTGCATGCCGTGATAGGCCAGGCGGCGGCCGACCAGGATCTTCTTGTCGGTACGGCCCAGTTCGTGCCAGTACCGGCGCGCCAGTTTGGCCGCGGTCTCCACCGAGTCCGAGCCGCCGGAGGTGAAGAAGATCTTGCTGCCGGGAACCGGCGCGACGGCCGACAGCTTCTCGGCGAGTTCCTGCGTCGGCGGTTCGGTGAGGTCACCGAAGTTCGAGTAGTGGGCGATGGTGCGCAACTGCTCGGCGACGGCGTCGGCGATCTCCGCGCGACCGTGCCCGACATTGGCGAACCAGAGTCCGGCCGTGGCGTCGAGATACCGTGTGCCCGCGGTGTCGTAGACGTAGGCACCGTCGCCGCGGGCGACGACGAACGCACCGTCACGAGTGACGGCGCCCATATCCGCGAATCCATGCCAGAGCGCATTCATGGCTACACCTTTACCCGAACCGGCCGGGTCGCGCTCCCGGACTCGCGGATGTCTCAGTCCTCGGACTTGCGTTCCCGCCACCAGGCAGGCAGGTCACCCAGCGACGCCATGGCAACCGCCAGCACCGCGAACACCAGGGTAAGCACGACCAATCCGAGGGCCATCGACACGTAGCCCTGCTGGCGCGGGTCGAGGAACGGGTACGGATACCAGTCGACGATCGGACCGCGGATCAGGCTGTAGATGCCGTAGATCAGCGGGAAGATCAGCCACTGCCCGATCAGCTGCGGGCTCGGGCGCAACCGCTGCGGCATCGCGACCAGCATCCAGTCCAGCACCAGGATCAGCGGCAGATACCGGTGCATGATGTCGTTGATCCACTTGTCGTTGAGCATGACGTCGATCCGCGCCAGCAGGACCGCGTAGACGACCATCGTGATGAGCATGTACAGCGTCGCCGCGCCGCGGAACAGTTGCCAGCCGCGGCCCTGCGGTGCGAGCAACCCGCCGACGAACAAGACGATCACACCGAGGATGTTCGATTCGATGGTGAAGTAGCTCAGATAGTTGGCGAGCGAGAAGGTCGCGGAGTCGATGTTGCGCACCGGAATCCACAGCAGCGCGACCAGCCCGAGCGCGGCGAACCCCATCCGGTAGGCCCTGATCCACCACGCCGTCCCCGCTGCTGTGCTCATGCCCGGATCCTCGCACGCCCCGCCGTCGTGGACGTGCAGCTGCGGCGATGCCGGGCCTGCGCGTTGCGGCTGGTCGAGGCGGACGCGCGGACGCGACCGGACAGGGTCCCGGTGTGTCGTTGGTCTCGGCCGTCCCGCGCACAGGGAGCGCGAGCGGAAAACCGGTGGCGGGCTTCGCTACGCTGGTAAGCGCAATGACCAGGACAGCTAGCACCGGAACCCGCGCGCTGCGCACCCGCCTGGCGGAGGTCTCGCTGCGCGACGAACACCGGCTCCGGCGCAAGCTCGACCGGGCGCGCCCCGACGATCTGCCCGCGCTGGACGCCGAGATCGCCGCCGCCGCGACCCGCGTGGCCAATCGCCGCGCGGCGGTTCCGTCGATCCGGTATCCGGAACAACTGCCCGTCTCCGCGCGCCGCGACGACATCGCCGCCGCGATCGCCGAGCACCAGGTGGTGATCGTGGCCGGTGAGACCGGCTCCGGCAAGACCACCCAGATCCCGAAGATCTGCCTGGAACTCGGGCGCGGCATCCGCGGCACCATCGGCCACACCCAGCCGCGCCGTCTGGCCGCGCGCACCGTCGCCGAACGCATCGCCGAGGAACTGGGCACCGAACTGGGTGACGTGGTCGGCTACACCGTCCGGTTCACCGATCAGGCCTCGGATCGCACCCTGGTCAAGCTGATGACCGACGGCATCCTGCTCGCCGAGATCCAGCGCGACCGGATGCTGCGCCGCTACGACACGATCATCATCGACGAGGCGCACGAACGCAGCCTCAATATCGACTTCCTGCTCGGGTACCTGAAGCAGCTGCTGCCCCAGCGCCCCGATCTCAAGGTGATCATCACCTCGGCGACGATCGATCCCGAACTGTTCGCCCGCCATTTCGCCGACGCGCAGGGCACGCCCGCGCCGATCGTCGAGGTGTCGGGCCGGTCGTATCCGGTGGAGTTGCGGTACCGCCCGCTGTCGCTGGAGCTGCCGGGTTCCGACGACGAGGACGAGGAGGACACCCGCGTCGTCGACCGCGATCCCACCGACGCCGTCGCCGACGCGGTCACCGAGCTGTTCGCCGAGGGCGACGGTGACGTGCTGGTATTCCTGTCCGGCGAACGCGAGATCCGCGACACCGCCGACGCGCTGCGCGACCTGAGACTCCCCCGCACCGAGATCGTGCCGCTGTACGCGCGCCTGTCCGCCGCCGAGCAGCACAAGGTGTTCGCCCCGCACACCGGCCGCCGGGTGGTGCTGGCCACCAATGTCGCCGAGACCTCGCTCACGGTGCCCGGCATCCGCTACGTGATCGACCCCGGCACGGCGCGCATCTCCCGGTACTCGATGCGCACCAAGGTGCAGCGGCTGCCGATCGAACCGGTCTCGCAGGCCTCGGCGCGGCAGCGGTCGGGCCGTTGTGGTCGTGTCGCCGACGGTATCTGTATCCGGCTGTACTCCGAGGACGATTTCGAGTCGCGGCCCGCGTTCACCGAACCGGAGATCCTGCGCACCAATCTGGCCGCGGTCATCCTCCAGATGACCGCGCTCGGCCTGGGCGACATCGAGAGCTTCCCGTTCGTCGAGGCCCCCGATCGGCGCGCCATCCGCGACGGCATCGCGCTGCTCGAGGAACTCGGCGCGCTGGCGCACGGCAGCGCGAAAGCCGTGGACGGCGAAGCGCATTCGGGCGGGCACCTCACGCTCACCCCGATCGGCCGGGAGATGGCGCAGCTGCCGGTGGACCCGCGGATGGCGCGCATGCTCGTGGAAGCGCACCGCAACGGGTGCCTGGACGAGGTGCTGGTGATCGTGGCGGCGCTGTCGATCCAGGATGTGCGCGAACGGCCTGTCGACCATCAGCAGGCCGCCGACGCCCAGCACGCCCGTTTCACCGTCGACGGTTCGGATTTCCTGGCCTATCTGCGGCTGTGGGACTACCTGACCGAGCAGCGGAAGTCGCTGTCGTCCAACCAGTTCCGCCGGATGTGCCGTGACGAGTTCCTGCACTACCTGCGGATCAGGGAGTGGCAGGATCTGCACGGTCAGTTGCGCACGATTACCCGCGGGCTCGGCTGGAACGACGGGGGCACGCGGCGGGCGAACTCCGACAGCCCCTCGGCGCCCGCGGATGGCAGGGCAGTCGGGGACGGCGGGGCGGCCGCGGACGGCGCCGGCCCGAAGCGGAACCGCAGGGGCCGAGGACGCACTCCCGACCGCGGGCTACCGCGATCGGCCGCCGCCACCGATGCCTCGGACGCCGCGGCCGGGCGCGACGATCGAGCGCCGGAGTCGGCGCGGCAGCACGCCGACCGTTCCCGGCGTGGGCGCAGTGACGTCGCGGCGCAGCCGGAGCTGCGCTCGGGCCGGGGCACTGCCGCGACGAAAGCCGGTCGCGGGTCGGCAGATTCGGCCGCAGCGGACGCCGAGGCGGCGATGCCGTGGCCCAGCGCGCAGATCCATCAGTCGCTGCTGGCGGGCATGCTGTCGCATATCGGTGTGCGCGAGGCGGAGTCGCGGGAATTCCTCGGCGCGCGCAATGCGAAGTTCATGATCTTCCCCGGATCCTCGTTGGCCAAGAAACCGCCGCGCTGGGTGATGGCGGCCGAGCTGGTGGAGACCTCCCGGCTGTGGGGCCGGATCGCGGCGAAGGTGGAACCTGAGTGGGCCGAGCGGCTCGCGGGCGATCTGGTGAAACGCATCTATTCCGAGCCACATTGGTCGTCCAAGCGCGGTGCGGCCCGCGCCTACGAACGGGCCACGCTCTACGGCGTGCCGCTGGTGACGGGCAGGCCGGTCGACTACGGGCGCATCGATCCCGAACTGTCCCGCGAGCTGTTCATCCGGCACGCCCTGGTCCAGGGCGAGTGGCAGACCAGGCACGGTTTCTTCGCGCGCAACCGCGCCCTGATCGACGATGT
Organism: Nocardia sp. NPDC058497; assembly: GCF_042720195.1. Taxonomy (NCBI): domain Bacteria; kingdom Bacillati; phylum Actinomycetota; class Actinomycetes; order Mycobacteriales; family Nocardiaceae; genus Nocardia; species Nocardia sp. NPDC058497. Next base: position 17,695 of record NZ_JBHXMY010000031.1, read on the forward strand.
CGCCGATCTCGAGCACCGGGCCCGTCGCCGCGACATCCTCGTCGACGACGAAGTGCTGTTCGAGTTCTACGACCAGCGCATCCCCGCCGACATCGTCTCGGTGCGCCATTTCGACAGCTGGTGGCGCAAGGCCGAGCGCAAAGATCCCGCGCTGCTGGACTTCTCGACCGACACCGTGGTCAACGCGGGCGCCGCCGCGCTCGACCCGACCGACTTCCCCGACGCCTGGCGCCAGGGCGAACTCAGCTTCCCGCTGACCTACCAGTTCGAGCCCGGTCAGGACGACGACGGTGTGACCGTGCGGATTCCGGTCGAGCAACTCGCCCACGTGCGGGCCGTCGGCTTCGACTGGCTGGTGCCGGGCATGCGCGAGGAACTGGCCGCCGCCTACATCAAGACCCTCCCGAAGGCCTTGCGCCGCACCGTCGTTCCCGCGCCCGACTTCGCCGCGGCCGCGCTGCGCGAGCTGACCCCGCGCGCCGAGCCGTTGCGCACCGGACTGTCCAGGGAACTCTCGCGACTGGGCTCGGTCACCATCTCCGCCGACGACCTGTCCCCCACCGCGCTGCCGGATCATCTGCGGATGACCTTCGCCGCCGTCGATCAGCGCGGCACGGTACTGGCCAAGAGCAAGAACCTCGCACAACTGAAATCGACACTGGCCGAGCAGGTTTCCGCTTCGGTCGCCCGCGCCACCGCAGGTGCCGAACGCGCACCCGCGACCGTCTGGACCTCCGAATCCCTCGGCGCGGTAGCCCCGACGGTGCGGCGCGAGGTGGCCGGTCAGACGGTGACCGGATACCCGGCCCTGGTGCCCGAGGGCGAGGGAGTGGCCGTGCGTGTGCTCAGTTCCCCCGCCGAGCAGGCCGCCGCCATGCGCGCCGGAGTGCGCACCCTGCTGCTGGCCGCGATCCCGACCTCCACCCGCGCGGTCACCGCCGGATTGCCCGCCGCCGACCGGCTGGCGCTGAGCCAGAATCCCGACGGCTCCCTGGACAAGCTGGTCGAGGACTGCCGGGTCGCGGCCGCCGACGAGCTCATCGCGGCCGCCGGTGGCCCCGTGCGCACACCCGAGGCATTCGACAAGCTGGTCGCCGCCGTTCGCCCCCAGCTGGCGACCGCGGTCACCGGCCTGATCCGCGCCGTAGCGCCCGTGCTGTCGGCCGCGCACCAGGCCCGTGCCGCGCTGGCCGACACCACCGAGACCGATATCGCCGACGATGTCCGCCAGCAGCTCGACGACCTGCTGTTCCCCGGCTTCGTCGCCGAGTGGGGCCGCGCCCGGCTGCGCGAACTGCCCCGCTATCTGCTCGCCGCGGCGCAACGACTGGAATCGCTGCCCGGCTCGGCCGTGCGTGATCGCCAGGGCATGGCCGAGGTCGACCGGATGCTGGCCGCCTACGACAAGCTGGTGCGCGGCCTGCCCGAGGGCCGCAGGAACGCGCGCGATGTCACCGAGATCTGGTGGATGATCGAGGAACTGCGGGTGAGCCTGTTCGCGCAGAAGATCGGCACGCCGTACCCGGTGTCGGCGAAGCGGATCGAGAAGGCGATCGGCGCGATCCGGCGCTGATCGTCAGTCGGTCGCGGCGACCGCGGCCGCGCGCGCCTTGCGCATCTCGGTGATCTCGCGTTCGAAATCGGCTGCGCTGGTGAAGGATCGGTACACCGAGGCGAAGCGCAGATAGGCCACCTCGTCCAGATCGCGCAGCGGACCGAGGATGGCCAGGCCGACCTCATGGCTGGGCACTTCGGGAGATCCCTTGGCGCGCACCGTGTCTTCGACCTGCTGGGCGAGCAGGTTCAGAGCGTCGTCGTCGACCTCGCGGCCCTGGCACGCGCGCCGGACACCGACGATCACCTTCTCGCGGCTGAACGGCTCGGTGACGCCGCTGCGCTTGACCACCGACAGGATCGCGGTCTCGACGGTGGTGAACCGGCGACCGCAGGTCGGACACGACCGCCGACGGCGGATCGCCGTGCCCTCCTCGACTTCACGCGAGTCGACGACTCGCGAGTCAGGGTGTCGGCAATACGGGCAATGCATCCGAGGGTTCCTTCGTCGATGCGACGTCTACTCCATGGCACTTGACAGAATACCTGTCACTGGTGCATCACCTGCCACTGCGTGGTCAGGTCCGCGATCAGCTCCGGCAACCGGCTCAGCATGCGGCCGCGGGTGAGCTTGGCGGGGAAGGGCTCGGAGTACACCGTCACCGCGTGCGCCGCGTCGGCGGTGAGGTCGAGATGGCGGGGCACCAGGTCGGCGGTGATGTAGGCCCAGCGGGAGTCGCGGTCGGCCCAGTTGAAGTCGGGCAGCGGCATCCGCAGGCCGAGCCCGCCCGCGCGTACCGTCGCCGGGGCGTACACGCCGGGCGCCCGGACACCGGGGACGGCGGGTTTGCCCGCGACCGTGGTGACGTAGGTCAGCACCCGGCCCATGCCGTCGCGACCGGCCGCGGTCACATCCCATTGATCGGCGACGATGTGGTTCTGTTCCCGGTCGGTCATCCGGACCAGCGCGTCCGCGCGGCCCGCCGCGGTGCCGCCGTCGATGCCGACCCAGGCGGTGCGGATGCCGTCGTCGATCACACCCGCCGCGAACAGCTCATCGATGGCCGCCATCCCCTCGGCGAGGTAGGCCTCGTGCATCGGGACCAGGTCGGTGAAGATGTGTTTCTGCATGATCATCAGCCGGGTCTGATACCAGGCGAGGTCGGCGGCGGTCAGGCGCGGGCCGTCGATGGCCAGGCCCGCGAGATCGGCCGGAACCCCCGCGACGAGTTCGGGCGGTGTGGCCCGCAACAGCTCGGCGACGGCGGTGCCGAGTTCGTGGATCCCGCCGACCGAGAGCACCCCGCCGATATCGCCGACGTCGAAGAAGCCGGAGGCGAAGGAGCCGCCGGCGATGCCGGCCAGGCCTGCCCAAGAGAAGTCGGGGCGGGCGGCGGCGATGCGGAAGTAGTTGACGTACACCTGGGTGAAGGTCGCCGTATTGGCGGCGACGCCGCGAGAGGGCTCCCAGGTCGCGAGGTCGACAGCCGCTTTGTCGGCGGCGACCACGAGCCAATACTGGTGCAGCAGTGTGGCATAGCGCGACGGTTCGATGCCGTCGGCCCGTGCCTGCGTCAGTGCGTCCCGCAGCGGTGGTTCGCTCAGCGGTAGCGCCGGGTGCAGGCCGCCGCCGAATTCACCCTCGGTGTTGATCGCGGGGAGATCGAGGTAGTCCGCGTAGGCGGGGACCGCGTGGGCGGCGGGCGCGAGCAGCGCGCCGAGAACGAGACTGAGCAGCAGAGCGATCGAGCAGCGGCGCACCGTGACCTCGCATCCGGAATTCGGCCGGGGTCCGTACCCGCCCCGGCTCAGGATGCACGTCACCGTAGCAACGCGTTCTAGTTTTGGTGTGCGTTTCGTTCAGGCCGCCGACCGGCCAGGTCCCGAATCACACGCGGAAACCGTTCCTGTACAGACCTTTTCGCACTATCGAACTGTCCCGGACAGTTCGCCCGACGGGGTGTCGATCCGCTCGGAAATCCCGGACGTCGCCGGATCGAACCGGTCGCCGAAACTGCCGGCCCGCATGTGCGCCAGGCCGAGGAACGCGACGACGATCAGCGCGGTCACCAGCGCCGCCACCGCCAGCACCGCGAACCCGACCTGCGCCTGCTCGACCCGGCGCACCGGATGCACGCCACGGGCGGGCCGCACACCGCCGACGCGGGCGTACAGCGCCGCCTCGTTGCGTGGCCCGGTCGCCCGCGGACCGCGATCGGCGCGAGCCGGGCGTGCGACCCGCGGCCGCGGCGAATCCGTCTGCGGCACCGTGGCGAAGGCGATGTCGAGCTCCGCGTCGGCGGGCCGTCCCGCCGCTTCCGCGAGCACGCCACGCGCGGCGGCCAGACCGTCCGTGCCATAGGCGGCGAACACCTCGGCGGCGGGCCCGCGCGACACCTCCTGGCGGGCGGACGCGGGCCGCGCGGTACGACGCACTACCGGGCTGCCACCCGCGCCGCGCACGAGGGAGAACGGCCGTCGCGCACGGGGGTTGCGGCGACGCCGGGTGATCGGTTCGGGGTAGGCGGCGGGGTCGTAGGACTGCAGGGCGCTGGTCGCTGTGCTCATCGGAAGAACCTCCGGGGTGGTGTGCTCCGCTGCTGAAGGAATAGCTGGTGAAGCCGCTGTGTCACACATCGTTCGAACATGTGTGCGACGAACTGATGTTCGATTTCTACCACGCCGCGACGGCGATGTCAGCACGAAACGCCCGACATGCTCGAACAGATGTTTGATACTTCGGCGTGGCACGACTAGCCTCGGAAAGGCGAAATCGACCAGCGAAAGGGCGGGACACGGTGACCCACACAGACGACACGGGTGACGAAAGCGCTACCGGCACCGTCACATCGGGATCCGGTGCGGATCTCACCGTGCGTCAGCGCACGGTCCTCGACGTCATCCGCACCTCGGTGACCGAGCGCGGCTATCCGCCCAGCATCCGTGAGATCGGCGACGGGGTCGGGCTCAGCTCCACCACCTGGGTGGCCCATCTGCTCGGCGGGCTCGAGCGCTAGGGCTATCTGGGCCGCGACCCGAAACGCCCGCGCGCGGTGTACGTCCG
>NZ_JBHXMY010000032.1:0-21999 GCF_042720195.1 Nocardia sp. NPDC058497
ACTGCGGCAACAGCATTCCAGTCAGCCCCGATCGTGCGACGTCGGTGTGTTCGCTCATTTTCGAAATCTGTCCGGATTCACTTTCGCGGCCGCCCGAGTTCGTAGGGTTGGATTCCACCCCGGGTGTCGCGAGCAGGTCCGTATCTGTCACGGAAATCCTTTCCTTCCCTCGAATGCCGTGTGCTGAATCGAGGGTTCGTTTCCGTAGACCCGGCACCGTGTGCCGAGCTCGGATTACGCGTCCGACAGGACGCCTGTGCCGTACTACCCGCCCCGCCGGACCGGAGGCTTCGCCACCAGAAGACAGTGGTGAGGAGAGATCATTCCAGTTGAGCAGCTTCTCGGCGTCGCAGCACCTCCATGGTGTGGAGGCTCGAGCCTGGAGCCTGCTGGAGCGATTGCCCTGATGAAGCACCGGCGTCTGATGCGCACGATGTACGGACTTGCACAGAATAGCTGCCCATTGCGAACAACGGCAAGGCAGGCACGCCGTCAGTCGACCGCGACGCCGCCCGCGATACCGGGTTCGACTACCCGCAGCCCGTCGGATTCCGCCTGTTTGCGCAGGTCATCGGGGAATTCTCCGGTCGCGAGCGCCAGAATTGTCGGGCCTGCGCCGGAAACGGTCGCCGCGATTCCCGCGGCCCGAAGCCGCTGGATCCACGCCGTGGTGAGTGGTAGCGCGGGAGCACGCTGGGTCTGGTGCAGCCGGTCGGCGGTGGCGGGCATCAGCAGATCGGGGCGCTCGGTGAGCGCCACGACGGCCAGCGCCGCCCTGCTGACGTTGAACGCGGCGTCGCCGTGCGGCACCTGCTCGGGCAGCAGCCCGCGGGTGTGCGCCGTGGACGAGCGTTCCTGCGGGATCAGCACCACCGGGCGCAGCGCGGTGGCGGGCTGCAGGCGCACGGCCCGGTAGACGCGGTTGGCCTCGGCGTCGGATTCGGTCCACGACACCACGATTCCGCCGAGCACACTGGCCGCGGCGTTGTCGGGGTGACCCTCGAACTCCGAGGCCAGCTGCACCAGACGGTCGGTGTCCAGGCGCAGTTCCGGGTCGAACTTCGCGGCCAGCCCGGCACCGGCGGCCAGGCCGCCGACCACCGCGGAGGCACTGGAGCCGAGACCACGCGAGTGCGGAATCACATTGCGGCACACCACATCGAGGCCGTCGGCCCAGACGCCGAGCGATTCCAGTCCGCGCTCGATCGCCCGCACCACCAGATGCGTTGGGCCCCAGGGCACGTCGTCGGCGCCCTCACCCTCGACCCGGATGTCGAGACCCGAATCGGTCGTGCGCACCACGATCTCGTCGTAGAGACCCAATGCCATTCCCAGGCAGTCGAATCCGGGGCCGAGGTTGGCTGTGGAGGCGGGAACGCGCACGGTCACTTCGAGACCGGCGGGCAGGGTCGCTGTCATCAGCCTGCTCTCGCGTGCGCTCAACTCAGGCCAGCTCGAGTTCGTGGGCGATAGCCACCGGGTCGACGGCGATCGGCTTGACCTCGGGCATACCGGTCAGCGCGTTGTCGGGGTCCTTGAGACCGTTGCCGGTCACCGTGCACACCACGGTCAGGCCCGAATCCAGCCAGCCCTCCTTGCGCGCGGCCAGCAGACCGGCCACGCTCGCGGCCGACGCGGGCTCGACGAAGACACCCTCGGTCGCGGCGACCAGGCGGTACGCGGCCAGGATCTCCTCGTCGGTGGCCGCGCGGAAGGCGCCACCGGACTGCTCCTTGGCCTCCATCGCACCGTTCCACGACGCGGGCGCGCCGATCCGGATAGCGGTCGCCACGGTCTCGGGGTCCTTCACCGGCGCGCCGTTGACCAGCGGGGCCGCACCGGCGGCCTGCACGCCGAGCATGCGCGGCAGCACCGAGGTGATGCCGTCGGCGTGGTACTCGCGGTAACCGCGCCAGTAGGCGGTGATGTTGCCCGCGTTGCCCACCGGCAGCACATGCACATCGGGCGCCTTGCCCAGGACATCGCAGATCTCGAACGACGCGGTCTTCTGACCCTCGATGCGGGCCGGGTTCACCGAGTTCACCAGACCGACCTCGGGGAAGTCCGAGGTGACCTTGCGGGCCAGCTCGAGACAGTCGTCGAAGTTGCCCTCGACCTGGATGATCTTGGCGCCGAGCATCACGGCCTGGGCCAGCTTGCCCATCGCGATCTTGCCCTGCGGGATCAGCACCGCGCACTCCATGCCCGCGCGGGTGGCGTAGGCGGCGGCCGAGGCCGAGGTGTTGCCGGTCGACGCGCACAGCACGGCCTTCTGACCGCGGTACTTGGCGTCGGTCATCGCCATCGTCATGCCGCGGTCCTTGAAGGAACCGGTCGGGTTGGCGCCCTCGACCTTGAGGTACACCTCGCACCCGGTCAGCTCGGACAGGTGCGTCGCGGGGACCAGCGGGGTACCGCCCTCGAACAGGGTCACCGGCCCCCAGTCGGCCGCACCTTCCAGCCGATCGCGGTACGCCGCGATCAGACCCGGCCAGCGCGAATGCACGCCGAGCTGGGGTGCGATGCCAGTGGAACTCATGATTCTTCTGTGCCTTCCAGTCTGAGAACGCTGGTCACAGCGGTGACGGAATCCATTTCCGCCAATGCCGCGACAGTATCGGCCAGCGAGGACTCCACCGCATGGTGGGTGACGACCACGAGCCTGGCACCGTCGCCATGGCCCTGCTGACGCACGGTCGAGATGCTCACTCCGTGCTGGGCGAACGTGTCCGCCACCGCGGCGAGCACGCCGGGACGATCCGCCACCTGCAGGTTCACGTGGTAGCGGGTGGGGGTGTCCCCGATCGGCGCGATCGGCAGCTCAGCATAGACCGATTCGCCCGGTGCACGACCACCGTAGAACTTGTTGCGCGCGGCCATCACGAGGTCACCGAGCACGGCGGACGCGGTCGGCGCGCCACCGGCGCCCTGACCGTAGAACATCAGCCGACCGGCATTGTCGGCCTCGACGACGACGGCGTTGAACGCGCCGTTGACCGAGGCCAGCGGGTGCTTGCGCGGGATCAGCGCCGGGTACACGCGCACCGAGACGCGATCCTTGCCGCCCTCGGCGGAGGTGGGCTCGCCCGGCCCGGCCGCGACGCGCTCGCAGATGGCGAGCAGTTTCACGGTGCAGCCGACGGCCGAGGCCGTCTCCAGGTCCTCGGCGGTGATCTTGGTGATGCCCTCGCGGTACACATCGGCCGCGGTCACGCGGGTGTGGAAGGCCAGCGAGGCCAGGATCGCGGCCTTGGCGGCGGCGTCGAAGCCCTCGACGTCGGCGGTGGGGTCGGCCTCGGCGTAGCCCAGGTCGGTGGCCTCGGCGAGCACGTCGTCGTAGGCGGCGCCGGTCTCGTCCATCGCGGAGAGGATGAAGTTGGTGGTGCCGTTGACGATGCCGACGACCCGGTTCACCCGGTCACCCGAGAGCGACTGGATCAGCGGCCGGACCACCGGGATCGCACCGGCGACGGCGGCCTCGAAGTACAGGTCGGCACGGCTGCGCTCGGCGGCGGCGGCCAGTTCGCCGGTGTAGTCGGCCAGCAGCGCCTTGTTGGCGGTGACGACGGACTTGCCCGCGGTCAGCGCGGCGCCGATCAGCCCACGGGCCGGATCGATACCGCCCATGACCTCGACGACCAGGTCGACGTCCTCGCGCGCGACGAGCGCCGCGGCGTCGGTGGTGAGCAGCTCGGCGGGCAGGCCGCGGTCCTTGCCCAGGTCGCGCACGGCCACGCCGCGCAGCACGAGCGGAGCACCGACGCGCGAGCGCAGGTCGTCGGCGTGATCGCGCAGCACGCGGACCACCTCGGTGCCGACGGTGCCCATGCCGAGGACGGCGACACCCAGCGGACGACTCGCGTCCCTGGTGCCGTTGTTGACGCCGGTTTCCGTCATCCTTCTACCTCCAGGCTGAGCAGGTCCGCCACCGTTTCCCGGCGCAGAATCAGTCGCGCCACACCGTCACGCACCGCGACCACGGCGGGCCGGGTGAGCTGGTTGTAGCGGCTCGACATCGAATAGCAGTACGCACCGGTCGCCGCGACGGCGACCAGGTCACCCGGGCCCGCGTCGGCGGGCATCCAGGTGTCGCGAATGACGATATCGCCACTCTCGCAATGCTTTCCGACCACGCGCGCGACGACCGCATGCGCATCCGACGAGCGCGAGACCAGACGGCAATCGTAATCGGCCTGGTACAGCGCGGGACGGATATTGTCGCTCATGCCGCCGTCGACGCTGACGTAGCGGCGGCGCGCACCACCGTCGAGCTCGACGTCCTTGATGGTGCCGACCTCGTACAGCGTGACGGTGCCGGGGCCCGCGATGGCGCGGCCCGGCTCGACGGCGATGGTCGGCTCGGGCAGCCCGGCGCGGGCGGCCTCGGCGGCGACCAGGCCGCGCAGGTTGGCGGCGAACTCGTCCAGCGGCGGCGGGTTGTCGCTCGGCAGGTACGAGATACCGAGGCCACCGCCCAGATCCAGGGTGGAGATCTGCGCGGTGCGCTCGATACCGAATTTGTCGATGGCCTCGCGAAGCAGGCCGAGCATGCGGCGCGCGGCGATCTCGAAGCCGTCGAGCTCGAAGATCTGCGAGCCGATGTGGCTGTGCAGGCCGACCAGGCGCAGGTTGTCGGCCTCGAAGACGCGGGCCAGCGCCTCCATGGCGTCACCACCGGCGATCGAGAAACCGAACTTCTGGTCCTCGTGGGCGGTGGAGATGTACTCGTGGGTGTGCGCCTCGACGCCGACGGTGACCCGGACCAGCACGTCCTGGACCACGCCCGCCGCGCCGGCGACCGCTTCGAGCCGCTCGATCTCGTAGAGCGAGTCGACGACCACGTGCCCGACGCCCGCGGCGACCGCGGTCTCGAGCTCGGGCACCGACTTGTTGTTGCCGTGCAGCGCGATGCGCTCGGCCGGGAAACCGGCATGCAGCGCGATGGCCAGCTCGCCGCCGGAGCAGACGTCGAGCGAGAGGCCCTCGTCGCGGATCCAGCGCGCGATCTCACCGCACAGGAACGCCTTGGACGCGTAGTGCACGCGGGCAGTGGGCCCGAACGCGCGCACCATGTCGCGGCAGCGCGAGCGGAAATCGTCCTCGTCGACGACGAACAGCGGGGTGCCGTACTGCTGGGCCAGCTGGGTGACGGGCACGCCGGCGATGCGGACGACGCCGTCCTCGCCACGGGTGGCGTTGCGCGGCCACACGTTGGCGGGCAGGTCGATCATCTCGCTCGGATCGGTCGGGCGCTCGGCCAGGCTCGGGGCGTGCGGGATCTCTGCGTGCCGGGGACCGGCCGGGTGTGCACCACTCACAGTTGTGCGTCCTTCCTGAAAAGCTTGCCGGTGTTCACATGCGCTCCGGTGCGCTGACGCCGAGCAGGGCGAGACCGTTGGCCAGCACCTGACGGGTCGCCTTGACCAGTTCGAGCCGGGCGGCATTGAGGGGGGTGACGGCGTCGTCGCCCTTGGGCAGCACGCGCATGTCGTCGTCGGACTGGAAGGGGTGGTAGACACCGCCCAGTTCTTCGAGGTAGCGGGCGATGCGGTGCGGTTCGCGGGTCTCCGCGGCGGTGGCGACCACGCGCGGGAAATCACCGAGGGTGCGGATCAGATCGCCTTCGCGCGCCGAGTCCATCAGCGCGAAATCCGGTTCGACGGAAGCGAATTCGGCGTACTTCGCGGCGTTGCCGATGATGCTGTTGGTCCGCGAGTGCGCGTACTGCACGTAGTAGACCGGGTTCTCGCTGCTCGCCTTGGTCCACAGGTCGAGATCGATGTCGATGCTCGAGTTCACCGAGGAGCGCACCAGCGAGTAGCGGGCGGCGTCGACACCGATCTGCTCGACCAGGTCGTTGAGCGTCACCACGGTGCCCGCGCGCTTGCTCATCTTCACGGCCTGGCCGTCGCGGACCAGGTTCACCATCTGCCCGATCAGCACCTCGACGGTGTCGGGGTTGTCACCGAACGCGGCCGCGGCGGCCTTGAGGCGGCCGATGTAGCCGTGGTGGTCGGCGCCGAGCATGTAGATGGCCAGGTCGAAGCCACGCGCGCGCTTGTTCTGGAAGTAGGCGATGTCACCGGCGATGTAGGCGGCGTTGCCGTCGCTCTTGAGGACGACGCGGTCCTTGTCGTCGCCGAACTCGGTGGAGGCGATCCACCAGGCGCCGTCCTTCTCGTACAGGTTGCCCGAGCTCTTGAGCTGCTCGACGGCCTGCTCGACGGCGCCGGAGGCGAACAGTTCGCTCTCGTTGAAGTACACGTCGAAGTCGGTGCCGAAGTCGTGCAGATCCTGCTTGATCTGGGCGAACATCTGCTGCACACCCTCGCGGCGGAACAGTTCGTGCCGCTCGCCGGCGGGCAGGGTGAGCGCGTCCGGGTAGGCCGCGACGATGCCGGAGCTGATCTCCTGGATGTACTCGCCCGCGTACCCGTCTTCCGGGGTCGGCTCGCCGAGCGCGGCCGCGACCAGCGACTTCGCGTAGCGGTCGATCTGCGCGCCGTGGTCGTTGAAGTAGTACTCCCGGGTCACGTCGGCGCCCTGGGCGGCCAGGATGCGGCCCAGCGCGTCACCGACGGAGGCCCAGCGGGTGCCGCCGAGGTGCACGGGACCGGTCGGGTTGGCGGAGACGAACTCCAGGTTGATCTTGGTGCCGGACAGCGCGGCGCCGGTGCCGAACTTCTCGCCCGCGGCCAGGATCTGCGCGACGATCACGCCCTGCGCCGAGGCGGCGAGGCGGATGTTCAGGAAGCCTGGACCTGCGACATCGGCCACATCGATGCCGTCGGTGGCGGACAGGGCCTCGGCGAGCCAGCCGGCCAGCTCACGCGGATTGGTTCCAGCCCGCTTGGCCACCTGCATCGCCACATTCGTGGCATAGTCGCCGTGTTCGGGGTTGCGCGGACGCTCCACTGTGACCTGCTCGGGCAGGACCGACGAGTCCAGTCCACGTTCGACAAGCACCTTCGCGGCGGTGGTGCGAAGGAGATCTGCAAGGTCAGCTGGAGTCACGAGTCTCTATCCTATTGGCTGGGCGCCTCGCAACCACGACCGCCCGGTACGAACGTCCCGATCCACACGTCGAAAGAGCACAACGAGCCATGCCGAGCAGGACCAGCGCCACATCAGCCAAGGCCGTCCGGGCCGCGGGGAAGTCGTCTCCGTCCCGCAAACCCGGCAAAGGCAAGCTTCCCGGTAAGAAGCGAGAAGTCCCCTGGGCCCTGCTGGGCGCCGGTGTGGCCATCGTCGCGTTGATCGGCCTGCTGTCCTACAGCCTGGTGCCCAAGTACCTGGACCAGGCCGCCATCCGGGAAGCCCAGACCGACCTCAAGGAATGGGTGCCGTCCAAGGAGAACCAGGACCCGTCGGCGAAGATCGACGGCGTCGTCAAGCAGGACTACCCGGCCGGTCTGCACGTGACGTCGGCCCAGCGCGTCGCCTACGACAAGACGCCCGCCTACGGCGGCCCGCACGACGGCGCGTGGGCCAACTGCACCGGCACCGTGTACGCCAAGCCGATCCGCATGGAGAACGCGGTGCACTCGCTCGAGCACGGCGCGGTCTGGATCACCTACAACCCGGACAAGGTCGACGCCGCGGGTGTGGAGAAGCTGTCGAACTTCGTCAAGGGCCGTCAGTACTCGCTGATGTCGCCGTACCCGGGTCTCGACTCGCCGATCGCGCTGCAGACCTGGGGTCACCAGCTCAAGCTCGATTCCGCCGACGACGCGCGGATCAAGCAGTTCATCTCCGCGCTGCGGGAGAACCCGTACGCCTACCCCGAGGTCGGCGCGAGCTGCTCGAACCCGATCTTCGACGCCAACAACCCGCCGCCGTTCGACCCGGCGCCGTACGGTCCCGAGGCCGTGCCGATGGACGGTAAGGGCCTGACCCAGGACCAGTCCGAGCTCGGTGGGGGCGCGGGTCTGCCGGGTCTGCCCGGCGGGCTCCAGCTGCCGGGCACCCAGCCCGCGGGCCAGTAGTGGACACCGACGCCGCGGTCGACCCCGACGACAACGCTGCCGAGCCGGGCGCGCGTCGCCCGACCGGGGCGATCCTCGTCCTCGGCGCGATCGGCCTGCTGCTGCTCGGCGCGGTGGCCGGCGTGCTGCTGCGGCTGCCGCTGGACAAGACCGAGACTCCTGCGCCTGGCCCTGTCGACGTGGGGTTCAGCCAGGACATGTCCGCGCACCACGCGCAGGCTGTCGACATGGCGGGCGCGGCACTGATCGGCTCGACCGACAACGACGTGCGCAGGCTCGCCTACGACATCCTCACCACCCAGCAGAATCAGATCGGCCGGATGCAGGGCTGGTTGCAGCTGTGGGGCGAGTCCAACCAGAACGTCGACGGCTACATGGGCTGGATGACCGACCACGGCTCGGGCTCGCACGGCCATGGCGGCACGACGACCGGGCACGCGATGTCGGGTCCGCTGTCGTCGATGCCCGGCATGGCGAGCCAGGAGGAGATGACCGCGCTGCGGCAGTCCACCGGCCCGGCCATGGACACGCTGTTCCTGCAGCTGATGCTGCGCCACCACCAGGGCGGTGTGCCGATGCTCGACTACGCCGCCGAGCACGCCGACACCACCGAGGTGCGCGTCCTGGCCGCGCAGATGTCCAAGACCCAGGAGGGCGAGTCCCAGCTGATGACGAGCATGCTGGCCGCCCGCGGCGCGAGCCCGCTGCCGCTGAGCTGAGCGAGCAGCCGGACCGGGTCAACCGCCCGGTCCGGCACCGTTTTTGGCGCACCGCACTCGATGCGATACGCTGTCGCTGCCCGATCGCCGCACAGCGACCGGCATCTATCCCGCCCTCGTAGCTCAGGGGATAGAGCGTCTGCCTCCGGAGCAGAAGGCCGCAGGTTCGAATCCTGCCGAGGGCACATTTCGAGGCCCCGTCCGTTCGGTCGGGGCCTCGTTTGCTTGATTCAGGTTGTTCACGCACGGTTCCACTGGTTTCGGGGCCTCGCCCCGATGACATCAGGAGCGAGGCATGACGAATCCCCCCGAAGGCCAGCAGCCACCCTTCGGTCAACAGCCGCCCGAGGTGCCGTCCGGGCCGCCCGGATACCCGCACGCGGGCTTCGGACCCGGCCAGACTCCCCCGCCCGGCAATCCCGATGTCTTCCCGCCGCAGCAGCCGCCCAAGAAGAACCGGACCGGGCTGTTCATCGCGCTGGGCGCTGTCGCGCTGGTGGTGCTCGGCGCGCTGATCACCGGCATCGTGCTCACCGTGCAGGGGCGCACACCGCTGGCCTCGGACGACAAGCAGATCGAGGTCGCGATCCGCGATTTCTACGACACGCTCGGCGCCGACGGGTTCGTCGCGGCCGCGCAGCTGGCGTGCGAGGCCGACCGCACCGAGATCGACAATCTCACCCCGGAGCAGCGTCAGCAGTTCGACGCCGCCACCGTGTCGGTGACCATCGACAAGGTCGAGGACATCGTCATCACCGGCGACACCGCCAAGGCGACGGTCGTCGGCGAGCTGACCCTGTCCGTGGCGGGCGAGGAGCCCAACACCGAGGACAGCACCGAGGAGCACCTCAAGAAGGAAAACGGCACCTGGAAGATTTGCTCGGTGCCTGCCACCAGACACTGACCGAACACCTTTCCGCGCACGTCATGCGGGGTATCTTGCTTAGGTAAGCCTCATCATAGGGTGGGGCTCCTTTGCGGGAAGGACGCCGATGACGTCGCGCAGTTGGAAACCTCTGGCCGGGCTGATGGCGATCGCGGTGGCCGCGCTGGGTGTCAGCGCCTGCACGTCCTCTCCGGGCGACGCCGACGAGATCACCGTCTACAACGCGCAGCACGAGTCGCTCACCAAGGAGTGGGCCGAGGCGTTCACCAAGGAGACCGGCATCAAGGTCATCCTGCGTCAGGGCGGTGACACCGCACTGGGCAATCAGCTGGTAGCCGAAGGCGCGAACTCCCCCGCCGACGCCTTCCTCACCGAGAACTCCCCCGCCATGGCACTGGTGGAGAACGCGGGCCTGTTCGCCGACGTCGACAAGGCGACCCTCGACCAGGTCCCCGCCCAGTACCGGCCGTCGACCGGCAAGTGGACCGGAGTCGCCGCCCGCGCAACGGTTTTCGTCTACAACAAGGACAAGCTGCCGACCGCGGGCCTGCCCGCCTCGCTGCTCGATCTCGCGCAGCCGCAGTGGAAAGGCCGCTGGGGCGCGGGCACGTCCGGCGCCGATTTCCAGGCGATCGTGGCGGGCCTGCTGGCACTGAAGGGCGAAGACGTCACTCGGTCCTGGCTGCAGGGCATGAAGGCCAACGCGACCTCCCTGCAGAACAATGTGGCGACCATGAAGGCGGTCAACGCGGGCAATCCGGAGGGCGGCGTGATCTACCACTACTACTGGTACCGCGACCAAGCCAAGACCAAGGAGGGCAGCGCCAACACCGCGCTGCACTACTTCAAGAACCAGGACCCGGGCGCCTTCGTCAGCGTGTCCGGCGGTGGCGTGCTGAAGTCGAGCAAGAAGCAGGAGTCCGCGCAGAAGTTCCTGGCTTACATCACCGGCAAGAAGGGTCAGGAGATCCTGCGCGACGGCACCTCGATGGAGTACCCGGTCGCCAGTGACATCGCCGCGAATCCCGTGCTGCCGCCGCTGGCCGACCTGCAGGCGCCCGCGATCGACCCGAGCAAGCTCGACTCGAAGAAGGTCACCCAGCTGATGACCGAGGCGGGACTGCTGTAGGTGGTGCAGCTCGCAGGGCCGAGGACAACACCCCGGGTCGGTCGGCCCGGGGTGTTCGTCACGCTCGCGGCGCTGACGCTGACCGCGGCGACATTCATCCCGCTGGGCTACATCGTCTCGGTCCTGTTCGACACCGGACTGGGCGAGGCCGCCGAGCTGGTGTTCCGTCCGAGAGTCGGTGAGCTGCTCGGCAATACGGCCGCCCTGGTGGTGTGCACGGTGCCGGTGTGCGTGGTGCTCGGGATCGGGCTCGCCTGGCTGGTCGAGCGCACCGAGGTGCCGGGCCGGTCGTGGTGGGGTCCGGTGCTCGTCGCGCCGCTGGCGGTGCCCGCGTTCGTCAACAGTTACGGCTGGGTGAGCGCGTTCCCGTCGATGCACGGACTGTCCGCCGCGGTCGTCGTCTGCACGCTGTCGTATTTCCCGCTGGTGTATCTGCCGGTCGCCGCCACCCTGCGCAGGCTCGATCCGGCGATCGAGGAGTCGGCGCGGGCGCTCGGCTCCGGCCCGGTGGAGGTGTTCTGGCGCATCGTGGTGCCGCAGTTGCGATTGGCGATCCTCGGCGGCGCGTTGTTGATCGGCCTGCACCTGCTCGCCGAGTACGGCGCGTTCGTGATGCTGCGCTACGACACGTTCACCACCGCCATCTTCGAGCAGTATCAGAGCAGTTTCGCCGGTCCGGCCGGGAGCATGCTCGCCGGTGTCCTGGTGCTGTGCTGTCTGGCGCTGCTCGGCGGCGAGGCACTGCTGCGCGGGAATGCCCGCTACGCCAGGCTCGGCAGTGGCGCGCCACGCGCGGTGACGCCGATTGCCTTGGGCTGGTGGCGGATTCCGCTGTTCGGCGTGCTGGTCGCGGTGGTCGTCGCCGCGCTGGGTGTGCCGCTGTGGACGATCGGGCGCTGGTTGTGGCTCGGCGGCTCGGCCGTGTGGGACATGACCACGATCGGCACGGCACTGGGCCAGACGATCGGCTTGGCCGCGGCCGCCGCGCTGGTCACCACGCTGTGCGCGTTCCCCGTCGCCTGGATCGCCGTGCGCTCGACCAGCAGGTTCGCCCGGATGATCGAGGGCGCGAACTACATCACCAGTTCCCTGCCCGGCATCGTGATCGCCCTGGCCCTGGTGACGGTCACCATCCGCTGGATTCCGCCGCTGTATCAGACCGCGACGCTGGTCGTGCTCGCCTACGTCCTGATGTTCCTGCCCCGCGCGCTGGTGAGCGTGCGGGCCGGGCTGGCGCAGGTGCCGGTCGGGCTGGAGGAGGTGTCACGGTCGCTGGGTGAGTCGGCCTCGGCCACCTTCCTCCGGGTGACGCTGCGGATGACGGCCCCCGCGGCCGCGTCGGCCGCCGCGCTCGTCTTCGTCGCCGTGTCCACCGAGCTCACCGCGACACTGCTGTTGGCGCCCAACGGAACTCGCACCCTGGCCATGCAGTTCTGGGGCCTGTCGGGCGAACTCGACTACGCCGCCGCCGCGCCGTACGCGCTGATCATGATCGTCGCCGCGGTGCCGGTGACGTATGTGCTGTTCACCCAGTCCAGAAAGGCGGCGGGGGTATGAGTCGGCTTGTCGTCAGCGGAGTTTCGAAGAGATTCGGCGCCACCCGGGTACTGGACCACATCGATCTCGATGTCCCCGACGGCACCGCTGCCGCCGTCGTCGGTGCGTCGGGCTGCGGCAAGACGACGCTGCTGCGGGTGATCGCCGGCTTCGAGGCGCCCGACACCGGTTCGGTCCAGCTGGGCACGGAAACCGTTGTCCGGCAGAACCTCTGCCTGCCGCCGCAGCGCAGGCGGATCGGCTACGTCGCCCAGGACGGCGCGTTGTTCCCGCACCTGAGCGTCGCCGACAACATCGCCTACGGTCTGCACACCGGCCTGCGGGGAGCCGCCGCCCGGCTGCGCCGTCACCGCGACCGCGACCGGATCACCGAGCTGCTGGCGATGGTGTCGCTGGACGCCGGCTTCGCCGACCGCCTACCCCACCAGCTCTCCGGCGGCCAGCAGCAGCGCGTGGCACTGGCACGTGCGCTGGCCCGCAAACCCGCCCTGATGCTGCTCGACGAGCCCTTCAGCGCCCTCGACACCGGCTTGCGCGCCGCCACCAGGCAGGCCGTCGCCGAGACCCTGCGCGCCGCCGGGATGACCAGCATCCTCGTCACCCACGACCAGGAAGAGGCACTGAGCTTCGCCGAACAGGTCGCCGTGATGCGCGACGGGCGGTTCACCCAAGTCGGCCCGCCGCAGCACGTCTACCACCACCCCGCCGATCTGTTCACGGCCAGCTTCCTGGGCGACTGCGTCCTGCTCGATGCCCTGTGCGAGGCCGACATCGCCAAGTCCGCGCTCGGCCCGGTCCCGGTGCAGCAGCACGCCCCCACCGGCCAGACCACGCTGATGCTGCGCCCCGAACAGCTGACCGCACGGGTCATCACCACCGACCATCCGCACAGTGGCACCGTCACGGAGGTGGATTTCCGCGGCCCCGATGTCATTCTCACCATCGACCTCGCCGAAGGCGCAGGCACGGTGAAGGTCCGGCGAACAGGCACGCAAGCCCCCGCCCAGGGCGACAAAGTTCGCCTGACAATCCAGGGCACCGCGATGGCCTACGAAAAGCCGGGGACCGGCTGAACACCGTGTTCAGCCGGTCCATCGAGCGAGCGGCGGGAATTGAACCCGCGTAAACGGCTTTGCAGACCGTTGCCTCAACCACTCAGCCACGCCCGCCTCGCCTTAGAGATTGCCGTGGCCGGGCCCTGCTGACCATGGTTGCGCTCAGCGTGAGCGTAATTCGGCCCCGGTCCCCGCGACGCACCTGAGCGGTGGCGACCTGGCACTATGCGATGATCAATGCCATGTCTCGGCCACGACCGCTTCCGCATGACCCGATCGCCGAAGCTCATCGGCAATGGACCGGGCACGGCTGGGGTGCGGTCGCCGACGGGATGGCCGCGGTGACCTCGCTGGTGCGCGCGCAGCAGATCGTGATGGCCAGGGTGGACGAGGCACTCAAACCGTCGGGCCTGACCTTCTCCCGCTACGAACTGCTGCAATTGCTCAGTTTCAGCAAGACCGGCGCCCTGCCGATGGCCAAGGCCAGCGCGCGATTACAGGTGCATCCGACGAGCGTGACCAACACCGTCGACCGGCTCGAGAAGGCCGGACTGGTGGTCCGGGTCCCGCATCCGACCGACCGGCGCGCCACACTCATCGAAATCACCGACGTGGGAAGGGAGTTGGTCGCCGAGGCGACCGCGGCCCTGAACGCGCAGGTGTTCGCCGAGCCGGGCCTGCCGCCGGACCGGATCCGCGAACTGCTGACACTGCTCGCCGAGTTTCGCCACGAGGCGGGCGACTACGAGGATTCCGGCGAGCAAAACCTCGCATTCCACGCGACATAGCAACCGACAGGCGAATCACCGGCCGATTCGCTTGGCAGCTAGCGGAAATTGGTCCACCATGGTGCCCATGGTGCTGGTCCTGGGGGTATCGGCGGGTGCGGGTGGTGCTCGCGCCGTGCTGACCCACTCCGATCAGCCGCACCTGCCGCCGGTGGACCACGTCCGGCTACCGCGCAGGGCGGGCGGATCGGTCGAAGAGGCGGTGTTGTCGGCGATTCGCCGGATGCGCGTCGCGGCGCTCGCGCGCGACGAGTGTGTCACGGCCGCCGCGGTCACCTGTCGTAACGAGCTGCACGCCGAGGCGATCCGAGCGGCGGTCGGCACCGGTGTCGGCATCGTCGACGAACCGCTCGCGCAATTGCGCTATCTGCGTTTCACCGGCATGCTGCCCACCACCGCCTCGGTGATCCTCTACGACCTCGGCTGCTCGGGTTTGACTGTCACCCATGCCGATTGCCGCACCGACACGATTCTGGCGAGCAAGCGCAGCACCGTCCTCAGCGGCGACGGCTACGACGCCCTGCTGCGCTGGCAACTCGCCCGCGGCGGCGTACTGGCCGACGCGCGCACCAGCCGCGCGCACCGCGAGTCGCTGAGCCGGGCGCGCGTGGTGACCGCGACCGACGCCGACACCGGCGGCCGCGCGGTGGTGACCCGCAGCGATCTGGCCGAACTGTGCGAGGCCGGGCTGCATCATTCGGCCTCGTTCGTGCGTCAGCTGGTCGAGGAGACGGGTGTGCAGCCGGGCGCGCTGGTGCTGCTCGGCGGCTGCACCCGCAACCCGACCCTGCGCGCCGACCTGGCCCAGCGGATCGGGCTGCCGATCGTCTACGACCCTGAGCCCGACTATGTGTCGGCGCGCGGCGCGGTCCTGCTGGCCGCCCAACGCCCGTCCCGCCTGCGCATGCCGCGCCTGCGGGCGGGAGCGGCGCTGTCGACGAGCGGCGGAGCGCAGCGTCCAGGCCGCCGAAAACTCCTCGCCGCGGTGGCGGTGACGGCAACCTTGGCCGCCAGGGGCGCGGGGTTGCGGGGGCCGTTTATTACGTCGGCGGGGTTACCCGGACAGGGCACCGCGCCGACTCCCGCCCAGCTCATCGACGGTTCGCTGCGGCTGAAACAGAACTAGCTGTTGGTGAAGTTCGGCGGGCGCTTCTCGACGAAGGCGGCCATGCCTTCCTTCTGATCGTCGGTCGCGAACAGCGAATGGAACACCCGGCGCTCGAACAGCAGGCCCTCGGCGAGCGTGGTCTCGAAGGCGCGGTTCACCGCCTCCTTGGCGATCATCGCGACCGGCAGCGACATCGAGGCGATGGTCTGGGCGGTCTCGAGCGCGGTGTCGAGCAGCTGGTCGGCGGGCACGATCCGCGACACCAGACCGGCGCGCTCGGCTTCCTCCACACCCATGTTGCGGCCGGTCAGGATCAGATCCATCGCCTTGGCCTTGCCGACAGCGCGGGTCAGCCGCTGCGAGCCGCCGATGCCGGGGATCACGCCGAGCTTGATCTCGGGCTGGCCGAACTTGGCGGTGTCGGCGGCGATCAGGATGTCGCACAGCATCGCCAGCTCACAGCCGCCGCCGAGGGCGTAGCCCGCGACCGCCGCGATGGTGGGCTTGCGGAAGTTGGCCAGCCGGTCCCAGCGGGCGAAGAAATCGGACATGTACATGTCCATGTACGACTTGGGCGCCATCTCCTTGATGTCGGCGCCCGCCGCGAAGGCCTTCTCGGACCCGGTGATGACCACGGCGCCGATGGAGTCGTCGGCCTCGAGCTCGTCGAGCGCGGCGATGACGTCGTCGAGGACCTGCGCATTGAGAGCGTTGAGCGCCTTGGGCCGGTTCAGCGTGATCCAGCCGACCCCGCCCTTACCCTCGCTGCCGCCCTTGCGCTCCAGCAGAATCGTCTCGAAATCGGTCACCAGGCACCCTCTTGTTCATCGGCGGTCACGGATGGTGCAGACGATACCGAGCCGGATCGCCCACCGGCTACGCGGGCAAACCCAGTTCGCCCGCGCCGAGCGGGGCGAAGTAGGCGTCGACCTGGGCGGCGGTGACCTCGGCGAGCGTGGCCGGCGACCAGCGCGGCGTGCGGTCCTTGTCGATCACCTGGGCACGGATGCCCTCGGCCAGATCGTGAGTGCTCAACGCGGCCACGGTGATTCGGAATTCGATATTCAGCGCGGCGGCCAGCGACGGCAGCGTGCGGGCATCGCGCAGCGCGCGCAGGGTGGCCTTCACCGCGAGCGGCGACTTGGCCAGCAGGTCCTCGGCGGCCTTGGTCGCCTCGGGCGCGTCGGCGGCGCGCAGTGCCTCGACGATCTCCTCGACGGTCTCGGCGGCGTAGCAGGCGTCGATCCAGTCGCGCTGCGCCGCCAGCTCGGATTCCGGTGTGGGCGTGGCGAATCGGGCGATGGCCTCGTCGGCCGGGGTGGTGCGCAGCGCGTCGAGCAGGGCGGGCAGGTCGGCCGAGGGCACGCAGGTGTCGGCGAAGCCGGCCGCGATGGCGTCGCCCGCGCCCATCCGGGCGGTGGTGAGCGCGACGTGGGTGCCCAGCTCGCCGGGCGTGTGCGAGAGCAGGTAGGTGCCGCCGACGTCGGGGACGAAACCGATGCCGACCTCCGGCATGCCGATCTGCGAGCGCTCGGTGACGATGCGATGGCTGCCGTGCGCGGACACGCCGACCCCGCCACCCATCACGATGCCGTCCATGATCGCGACATACGGCTTGGGGTAGCTGCCGATCAGGTCGTTGAGCAGGTATTCGTCGCGCCAGAACGCGGCCGTCGCGGTCTGCAGCGGTACGGGCGCCGCGGGACCGCCGTCATTGATCGCCTTGGCGTCGCGGTGGATGGCGACGATGTCGCCGCCCGCGCACAGGCCACGCTCGCCGGCCCCGACGATCGCGACGGTCCGGATCGCCGGGTCGGCGGCCCAGGTGCGCAGCGCCTCGGTGATCGCGAGGCTCATCGAGTGGTTGAGCGCGTTGATCGCGCGCGGCCGGTTCAGGGTGATCAGACCGAGCCCGTCGCGTACCTCGAACAGCACTTCCGCTTCACTCATGCTGGTCACGATAAAGTTGGCCATCCACGCATCCGAAACTCCGGCGTACGCGATGTGACGCATTCCACCGCGGCCCGCTGGGGCACAATCGGGGCATGGGCACCGACCATTTCGTGCGGATCACCCGTCTGCGCGCGCTGATCGAGCACGAGAACACCGGCGCGGGCGAGCGAGCCACCGCGCAGCGCATGCTCGATCGGATTCTGCGGAAATCGCACGGCGGCAACGCTTCTCCCGCGTCATCGGACCGCGTGTACGGCGCCAGGCATGATCGCCCCGGCAGGCACGCGAGCACCGCGTCGATCGTCGAGTCGGTCCGCGACGACATTGCCTTCGCCCGCGAGTTCGCCGTCGTCGGCGGACCGGGCGAGCTGACAGTGCACAGCCCGCTCGCGGCCGCGCCCACCGAGCTCACGGTGGCGGTGAGCACGCCGTTCGCCGATCAGATCGTCGTCACCATCGACGACATCCCGCCCGCGTGGGGCTGGGAATCCGACGAATTCGACCGCACCACGGCGACCACGGACCTGCGCCGACTGGCCGACGAGCTGGCCGAGATCATCGATAGCTACAACCATGACGGTTCCGATGTGGGGCCACGGTTCTTCCGCACCATCCGCGCGCAGGAGACCACGCTGATCCGCTGACTCAGTCCGGCTGCTTCGGCCCGACGAGCAGCACGACCAGGCCGACGGTGAGCACGACCGCGCCGATCGCCAGCACCACACTCGCGGCGGCAGGCCCGCCGTCGGTGTAGTCGGCCACCGCCTGAGCGACCGCGCCCGCCACCGCCGCCGCGCCTCCCAGCACGAGAACCGGCTCCCGGCGCACCGCGTACAGCGCCAGACACAGAACCCCGACCAGCGCGGTCAGCACCGGCCGCCACGGCGATTCGCCGATCGTCACCGATTGCGCGCCGACCACCGCGATCAGCCCGCCGATCAGATAGGCCGCCCACTCCGCGACGAACAGCCGCGCCGAGGCGAGCACGAACCACAGCGCACCGAACAGCAGCAACAGCACACCGGGCCAGACGGACCGGTAGTCGAACAGCTCCGACGTCGCGGTCACGACACTCGCGAGACCGAACCCGCCCATCGCGACCATCCCGAGGACGCTCGGCACCAGCAGATAGCCGAGCACCGCCATCAGCAGCCCCGCGATCGATGCCCCGATCTCCGCGCCGTTCCCACCGCCGTCGCCGAAGGCCGTGGCCACCGCACCGCACACCGCACCGGCGGCCAGCACGAGCAGCACCGCCGCGAGCCTGCTTCGCCCCGCCGAGGCGATCGGCACCCGCCGGAACACCCCGTCGCAGCCGCCGGCCAGCACCACCGCTCCCCCGGCCGCACACCCTGCGACAACCAGCAGCAACACCACCCGCCCGGTCTGCGCCACGTCGGTCCACGCCCGCCCGAGGAACAGCGCCACACCGGCGGCCACCAAACCCGCACCGAGATAGGCGACGATCTCCGCGATCACCCGGCCGACACCCGCCCGCTCCGCGTGTTCCTCGGCATCCACGGCCCGCAACACCGCCCCGCGCTGCTCCCCGCTGATCACCCCCGCCGCCACCAGCCGCTCCAGCGCCACACCCACCCGATGTTCGCGAACCATCCGTCGAGTATGTCGACCTGCGGTGATGTTTCGACCGAATCACGCATGCCGCGTTTCGCGCCATAGTGACCCAGTTCATACTAGAATTAGTTGGACGTCCTAGTATCGGGCGCCCATCACCTGCGGAGGCGGTCATGAGCGAGTCCAGCGCACTGCACGTGCCGGTCCATCCCGTGCGGTTCGTGACCTCGGCGGCGTTGTTCGACGGGCACGACGCGGCGATCAACATCATGCGGCGGATCCTGCAGGCCCAGGGGGCCGAGGTGATCCATCTCGGCCACAACCGGTCGGTCCGCGAGATCGTCGACGCGGTCGTCGAGGAGGACGTCCAGGGCGTCGCGGTCAGCTCGTATCAGGGCGGGCACATCGAGTTCTTCGAGTACCTGGCCCAGGCGCTGCGCGAGGCGGGCGCGGGTGACGTGCGGATCTTCGGCGGTGGCGGCGGCGTGATCGTCGCCGAGGAGATCGAGCGGCTCGCGCGCGGCGGCGTGCGGATCTTCTCCCCCGAGGATGGTCAGCGGCTCGGCCTGCCCGGCATGATCAACGAACTGGTCCGGGTCTGCGATGTCGACCCCGCCGCGACACCACCCGATCTCGACGCGCTCTACACCGGCGACCGGAATGCCTTGGCGCGCACCATCACCTGCCTGCAACAGGGCGCATTGCCGGAAGCCGACCGGACCGCGATCCTGGCGGCGGCGGACAAGCGGCGGGTGCCGGTCCTCGGCATCACCGGCACCGGCGGCTCCGGAAAGTCCTCGCTCACCGACGAATTGGTGCGCAGGCTGCGCACCGACCAGCAGGACAAACTGCGCGTCGCGGTCCTCGCGATCGACCCCACCCGGCGCCGGGCGGGCGGCGCGCTGCTCGGTGACCGCATCAGGATGAACGCGCTCGACGGCGAGCACGTGTACTTCCGTTCGCTGGCCACCCGCGGCAATCACGAACTGCCCGACGACATCGACGCCATGATCGCCGCCTGCCGGGCCGCGGGCCACGACCTGGTGATCCTGGAGACGCCCGGCATCGGCCAGGGCGACGCGGGCATCGTCGACCACGTCGACGTGGCGCTGTATGTGATGACACCGGAGTTCGGCGCCGCATCCCAGCTCGAGAAGATCGACATGCTCGACTACGCCGACGTGGTCGCGGTCAACAAGTACGAGCGCCGCGGCGCGGCGGACGCGATCCGCGACGTAGCCCGCCAATTGATCCGCAACCGTGCCGAATTCGGCGCGGCCCCGGCGGACATGCCCGTCTTCGGCACCAGCGCCGCCACTTTCGACGACGACGGCGTCACCGCCCTGTACCACCATCTCATCGGCCTGCTCACCGAGCACGGCCTCACCGTCGAGCCGGGCGCCCTGCCGCACGTCGACACCAAGGTCTCCACCCGGTTCGCCCAGCTGGTGCCGCCCGCACGCGTGCGCTACCTGGCCGAGATCGCCGAGACGGTCCGCGCCTACCACACCGACACCTCGCAGGAATGTGCTGCGGCGCAACGCGTTCAACGACTGCACCTGGTCAGCGACGAGCTGCCCGACGATGCGGCGGTCGCGGAACTACTGGCCGCCGCCCGCACCGCCCTGACCCCCGAGTCGACCGCGCTGCTGGCGGAATGGCCCGCCGTCGCCGAGAGCTACCGTGGCGACGAGCAGGTCGTCCGCGTGCGCGACCGCGAGATCCGGACCCCGCTGCGGCGCGAATCGCTGTCCGGCTCCAGCATCGCGCGCGTCGCCCTGCCCCGCTACACCGACGACGGCGAGCTGCTGCGGTTCCTGCGCGCCGAGAACCTGCCCGGCCGATTCCCTTTCACCGCAGGCGTTTTCCCGTTCAAGCGGGACAACGAGGACCCCGCCAGGATGTTCGCCGGCGAGGGCGATCCGGCGCGCACCAATCGCCGGTTCAAGGTCCTCAGCGCGCACGCCGAGGCGACTCGCCTGTCCACCGCGTTCGACTCGGTCACCCTCTACGGCCACGACCCGGCCGAACGCCCCGACATCTACGGCAAGGTCGGCACCTCGGGTGTCTCGGTGGCCACCATCGAGGACATGCGCACCCTGTTCGACGGTTTCGATCTGTGCGCCCCGACCACCTCGGTGTCGATGACGATCAACGGCCCCGCGCCCACCATCCTCGCGTTCTTCCTCAACGCCGCGATAGATCAAGCGCTGCAACGCTTCACCGACGCCGAAGGCCGCGAGCCGACCCCCGGGGAGGCTGCCGAGGTGCGGGCGCGCACCCTGTCGACCGTGCGCGGCACCGTGCAGGCCGACATCCTCAAGGAGGACCAGGGCCAGAACACCTGCCTGTTCTCCACCGAATTCAGCCTGCGGATGATGGCCGACATCCAGGAATGGTTCGTGCGCAACGACGTGCGCAATTTCTATTCGGTGTCGATCTCCGGCTATCACATCGCCGAGGCGGGCGCGAACCCGATCAGTCAGCTCGCCTTCACCCTGGCCAACGGATTCACCTATGTGGAGACCTATCTGGCCCGCGGCCTGGCGATCGACGACTTCGCGCCGAATCTGTCGTTCTTCTTCTCCAACGGCATGGACCCCGAATACACGGTGATCGGCCGGGTCGCCCGGCGTATCTGGGCGATCGCGATGCGCGACTGCTACGGCGGCGGCGAACGCGCCCAGAAACTCAAGTACCACGTGCAGACCTCGGGTCGTTCGCTGCACGCGCAGGAAATGCAGTTCAACGACATCCGCACCACGCTGCAGGCGCTGATCGCCGTCTACGACAATTGCAACAGCCTGCACACCAATGCCTTCGACGAGGCGGTGACGACCCCCACCGAGGATTCGGTGCGGCGCGCGCTGGCGATCCAGCTCATCATCGCCAAGGAATGGGGCCTGGCGATGAACGAGAACCCGCTGCAGGGCAGTTTCGTCATCGACGAACTCACCGACCTGGTCGAGGAGGCGGTCCTGCTCGAATTCGAGCGGATCAGCGAGCGCGGCGGCGTGCTCGGCGCCATGGAGACCGGCTATCAGCGTGGGCGCATCCAGGACGAGTCCATGCGCGATGTTCAGCGCAAACACGACGGATAGCGTCCGATAGTGGGCGGGTACACCCTCCGCCGCCCGGACCCCCCCACCCCGCCCCGCCCCCGCGGTGTTTCCGCGCGGGGTCTCTCGTCGTTCAGGGCAGCTCGGCGCGGATCTCGTCGAGCGCCTCCGCGGTCCGTGAGAGC
>NZ_JBHXMY010000033.1:0-7390 GCF_042720195.1 Nocardia sp. NPDC058497
GGATGTGGGGCTTGCGGGGCCACTCCAAATGGGCCACCACCAAGCACAAGAAGGCGGGAATCGACGCCAAGCGCGGCAAACTCTTCGCCAAGCTGATCAAGAACATCGAGGTGGCGGCCCGCACTGGTGGTAGTGACCCTGCGGGCAATCCGACGCTGTACGACGCCATCCAGAAGGCGAAGAAGTCGTCGGTCCCCAACGACAACATCGAGCGCGCCCGCAAGCGCGGCGGCGGCGAGGAAGCCGGCGGCGCCGACTGGCAGACGATCATGTACGAGGGCTACGGCCCCAACGGTGTCGCCGTGCTGATCGAGTGCCTCACCGACAACCGCAACCGCGCCGCCGGCGAGGTCCGCGTGGCGATGACCCGCAACGGCGGCAACATGGCCGACCCGGGTTCGGTGGCGTACCTGTTCGGCCGCAAGGGCGTGGTGACCCTCGACAAGAACGGCCTGACCGAGGACGACATCCTCGAGCACGTCCTCGACGCGGGCGCCGAAGAGGTCAACGACCTGGGTGAGTCCTTCGAGATCATCAGCGAGCCCGGCGATCTGATCGCCGTGCGCAGCGCGCTGCAGGCCGCGGGCATCGACTACGACTCCGCCGAGTCCGGCTTCCAGGCATCGGTGTCGGTCGCGGTCGACGCCGAGGGCGCCCGCAAGGTGCTCAAGCTGGTCGACGCGCTCGAGGACAGCGACGACGTGCAGAACGTCTACACCAACGTCGACATCTCCGACGAGGTCGCCGCCGAGCTCGACGACGAGTAGATCAGGCGCTACCGAGCAACCGCCCCGGCCGCCACATCGGCTGGGGCGGTTCGCGTTTCGGCTAGGGCACGCGCTGCTGGTAGTACCCCGCCATGGCCGGGTAGTAGTCGGCGAAGTCCGGTCGCTCGGTGTGGGTGCAGGCGGCGACGAACATGTCCGCGTAGTACTCCCAGCCCGGACCGATCTGCGGGATCTCGGCCAGCTGGTATTCCGAGGTGAGGTGGTGGACCAGGCGCACCTCGGTGGCCGCCCCGGTGTCGAGCAACGTCACCTCCAGCCGCCACACCCCGATCTGGTCGGTGGCGGAGAGGCCGAGGTGGATCGGCGGCGTGCAGTCGTCGATGTTCATCCCCGTCCACGGCTCGCCCTCCTCGAACCGCATCTGCACGCTGATGGTGTTGCCGGTGCCCGCGTCGCCCTCCCAGGTGCCGTACCAGGCCACGGTCAGATGCGGATCGGTCAACCGCGCCCAGACCTCCTCGATCGGCAGTCCCAGGGACCGGGTGATCACCAGATCCTGGCCGTCGGATGCCGGCAGGACCTCGCCGGTGGGTGTGGGCATGCGCGGTTCTCCTCGACTCGGGTGCAGCGACGGTCTCGACGGTACGCCGCGATATCCGGTGGTGTCGTGCACGACCCGGCCAGCACAATGGAGCGATGACACGAATCGAGGCGGTGCGCGGGGACATCACCGAACAGCAGGTCGACGCGGTGGTCAATGCCGCCAACTCCTCGCTACTGGGCGGTGGCGGCGTCGACGGCGCGATCCACCGCAAGGGTGGGCCCGAGATCCTGTCCGCGTGCCGTGACCTGCGCGCCTCGCACTACGGGAAGGACCTGGCGACCGGTCAGGCGGTGGCGACGACCGCGGGACGGCTGCCCGCGCGCTGGGTGATCCACACCGTCGGCCCGGTGTGGTCCGCGACCGAGGACCGCTCGGACCTGCTCGCCTCCTGCTACCGCGAATCCCTGCGCGTGGCAGACGAACTGGGCGCCCGCACGGTGGCCTTCCCCGCGATCTCCACCGGCATCTTCGGCTGGCCGATGGACGACGGCGCCCGCATCGCCGTCGACACCGTGCGATCCGCCGAGACCGCGGTAGAGCAGGTGCGATTCGTCCTGTTCGACGACCGTGCGCTCGCTGTCTTCCTCGCGGCACTGACCTAGCCTGCGCTGCCGGATCCTGCGTGGCGGCAAGGTTCTCGACGAGGACACCGCGACCGGCGGCTGTCGTGTCGGGGCTCGTGTCGCTGGTCGGTGGCCGCGGCGGGATGCTCTAGACTTTCGAACAACTGTTCGTGTCTTCGAAGGGGCTGCCGGTGCGGGTGATGGGCGTCGATCCCGGGCTCACCCGGTGCGGGCTCAGCATGGTGGACAGTGGACCGGGGCGTAAGGTCGTCGCTCTCGACGTCGGGGTGGTGCGGACACCGCCGGAGGCGGAGCTGGCGTTGCGGCTGATGGCCGTCGCCGATGCTGCCGAGGAATGGATGGATACCCACCGTCCCGAAGCTGTCGCGATCGAACGAGTCTTCGCCCAGCACAACGTGCGAACCGCCATGGGGACCGCGCAGGCGGGTGGCGTGATCGCCCTGGCCGCGGCGCGGCGCGGGATCAAGGTCGCTTTCCACACGCCCAGCGAGGTGAAGGCCGCCGTCACCGGCAACGGCACCGCCGACAAGGCGCAGGTCACCGCCATGGTGACCCGGATCCTCGGGTTGCAGGTCGCTCCGAAACCGGCCGACGCCGCCGACGCGCTGGCGCTGGCGATCTGTCATTGTTGGCGGGCGCCGCTGATGGACCGGATGGCGGCCGCGCAGGCACAGGCGGACGAGGTCCGCCGCCGCTACGAACAACGGCTGGCCGAACAACGGAAGGTGGTGCGCGGGTGATCGCGTCGGTACGCGGCGAGGTACTCGAGATCGCGCTCGACCATGTGGTGATCGAAGCCGCGGGAGTCGGGTACCGGCTCAATGTCACGCCGGCGACGCTGGCCGGGCTCGGCCGCGGCGAGGAAGCCCGGCTGTACACGGCGATGATCGTGCGCGAGGACTCGATGACGCTGTTCGGCTTCGCCGACACCGAGGCCCGCGACCTGTTCGGCCTGCTGCAGACCGTCACCGGCGTCGGCCCGCGCCTGGCGATGGCCGTGCTGGCCGTGCTCGAGCCGGAAGCACTGCGAAAAGCACTGGCCGAGAGCAATGTCGCCGCGCTGACCAGGGTCCCCGGCATCGGCAAGCGCGGCGCCGAACGCATGGTCGTCGAACTGCGCGACAAGGTGAACCTGGTGCCGGTGCCCGCGGGTCCGCCCGGTGCGCAGGTCCCGGTCACGCCGGTGCGCGAGCAGGTCGCCGAAGCGCTCATCGGTCTCGGTTTCCCCGCGAAACAGGCCGAACAGGCCGTCGACACCGTGCTGGCCGACCAGCCTGCCGCCACCACCTCCGTTGCCCTGCGCGCCGCCCTCGGCCTGCTCGGTAAGAACAGGTAGGTCATGGACGACTTCGACACCGACGACTTCGAGACCGACGAATCCGCGCTCACCGCCCGGTATCTGCACTCCGACGGCGAAGCCGAGACCGGCCTGCGCCCCACCTCGCTCGACGACTTCATCGGCCAGTCCCGGGTCCGCGAACAGCTCACCCTGGTGCTGCGCGGCGCCAAACAACGCGGCGCCACCCCCGACCACGTGCTGCTGTCGGGCCCGCCCGGCCTCGGCAAGACCAGCATGGCGATGATCATCGCCGCCGAACTCGGCACCGCCCTGCGCATCACCTCCGGACCCGCCCTGGAACGCGCGGGTGACCTCGCCGCGATGCTGTCGAACCTGGTCGAAGGCGATGTGCTGTTCATCGACGAGATCCATCGGATGGCCCGCCCCGCCGAGGAAATGCTGTACCTGGCGATGGAGGACTTCCGCGTCGACGTGGTGGTCGGCAAGGGCCCGGGCGCCACCTCGATCCCGCTCGACATCGCCCCCTTCACCCTGGTCGGCGCGACCACCAGGTCGGGCGCGCTCACCGGCCCGCTGCGCGACCGCTTCGGCTTCACCGGCCATATGGACTTCTACGAACCCGGCGAACTGCTGCGGATCCTGCTGCGCTCGGCCCGCATCCTGGGCGTGCGGATCGACCACGACGCCGCCGCCGAGGTGGCCGGTCGCTCGCGCGGCACGCCGCGCATCGCCAACCGCCTGCTGCGCCGCGTGCGCGACTTCGCCGAGGTCAGGGCCGACGGCGTGATCACCCACCCGATCGCGATGGCGGCGCTCGAGGTCTACGACGTCGACGCGCTCGGCCTCGACCGGCTCGACCGTGCCGTCCTCGGCGCGCTGGTGCGCGGGTTCGGCGGGGGACCGGTGGGTGTGTCCACGCTCGCGGTAGCCGTCGGCGAGGAAGCGGCCACCGTGGAAGAGGTGTGCGAGCCGTTCCTGGTGCGCGCCGGACTGGTCGCCCGCACGCCCCGCGGCCGGGTCGCGACCGCCGCCGCGTGGGAGCACCTCGGGCTGGTGCCGCCGCCGGATCTGGTCATCGGCGCCATCGAAGTGCGTGGCCGCGAACCACACCCGAGCATGGATCTGCTCGACTGAGCCGGTCCACACCGGGCGGGCGCGGTGCCGGATCGTCGTCTACTGTCGGCCCTGTGGCAGTCCATGCGGTGGTGCAGCGCCTCCCCGAGCCGTTGCGTTCCCAGCTCCTGAAGCATCGGGAGCTCCTGAAGTTCGCGGTGGTCGGCGGAATCACCTGGTTCATCGACACCGGCGTCGTGTACGCGGTGAAGCTGACCGTGCTCGGCGAGAAGCCGCTGACCGCGCGGTTGCTCGGTGCGCTGATCGCGACCATCGCCTCCTACATCCTCAACCGCGAATGGTCCTTCCGCACCCGCGGCGGCAGGCAGCGCAGTCACGAGGCCGCGCTGTTCTTCACGATCAGCGCCCTGGGCATCGGCGTCACCATGATTCCGCAGGCGATCTCGCTGTACGTGCTGAATCTGCGTGTGCCACATGTGGATCCGGTGGTGCAGGCGGTCGCCAACTTCGTGTCCGGGCAGATCCTGGGCGTACTGCTGGCGATGGCGTTCCGCTTCTGGGCGTTCCGCCGCTACGTCTTCCCGGATGACCTGCGCGAAGCCGAACTGCACAGCATCCAGGGCTGAATCCTCGGCGGCTGGTGCCGCGGGCCGGGCACTCCTTCGTCGCACCCTCTGGTCAGTCCAGATCGAGGCGGCCGAGAACCGCCTAGTGCCTGCGCTCGGCGTGCTCGAGCGCGGTGATCACCAGATCGATGAACGCGTCCACTTCCTCGCGGGAGTAGCCGCGGGTGCCCAGCCGGGTGTCGGTGAACCGGACGCCGCGCACGTCTTCCGAGGTCAGGCTGCCCGGACCGTTGTGGGCCAGCGTCGCAGCGACCAGATCGAGGAACGCGTCGACCTCTTCCTCGTGGTAGCCGCGCCTGCCGACCGCCGACTGGCTGAAGCGCATGCGGTGCACGTCGTCGGGGGTGAGCATCTCGGCGACATCGTCACCGAGCCGGGCCGCCGGTACCGGGGCGCCGCCCTTCTGGCGGTATTCGAGTTCGGTCCTGACCCGGTCGAGGAAGTCGTCGACCTGATCGGCCTGATAGCCGCGGCCGCCGAAACGCGGTGCGCCGAAATGCACGTGGCGGATGTCGTCGGCGGTGAGGACGCCCTGCCCGTCGAGGGTGGCCGAGACCAATTCCAGGAACGCGTCGACCTCGTCCGCGTGGTAGCCGCGATGGCCCAGAGTCGGCATGGCGAAGTGGGTGCGGCTCACGTCGTCGGGCGTCACAGCCGTCATTGTGTCAGGATCGCCCTTCTATCCCACGGGTTTTCGTCATCGCGCGGCAACTCGGACGCCGTCGATGAACAGCCGCCGTACGGCGTGACTGTACACCGCCGTCAGCGCCGGATCCGGCGTTCGCATGCCGTGCACGATGCCCGCCCCACCACCATCCCCGGCGCGGCTTTCGACCTCGCCGAGAGCACTGTCGCCGCCGACGGAATAATGTGTCATGCTGTAACAGACACCTGATGTATGTGGAGGTTCGGCGTGGCACCTCAGTGGGACGCGGTCGTGGTCGGGGCGGGATTCGGCGGCATGGGCGCCGGTATCGAGCTCGACCGGCTCGGACTGCATGATTTCGTGATCCTCGAGCGCGAGGACGACCTGGGCGGTACCTGGCATGTGAACCGGTATCCCGGCCTCGCCGTCGACATCGCCTCGGTCACCTACTCCTATTCCTTCGAGCCGAATCCGCACTGGACCCGGCTGTTCGCCCCCGGCGCCGAGCTCAAGAAATACGCCGAGCACGTCGCCGACAAGTACGACCTGCGCAGGCGGATGCGGTTCGGCACCACCGTCGACGGCGCGCGCTGGGACGAGGACAACCAGCAGTGGGTGGTCTCGATCGCCGGCGGGGAGACCGTCACGGCGCGCTACCTGCTCGCGGCGACGGGCTTCCTGTCCCAGCCCTACACCCCGCCGTTCCCCGGCATCGAGTCCTTCGCGGGCAAGATCATCCACACCACCGACTGGGACGCCGGCTACGACCTGACCGGTCGCAAGGCCGCCATCATCGGCACCGGCGCCACCGCGGTCCAGCTCGTGCCCGAGGTGGCCAAGAAGGTCGGCGCGCTGACCGTCTTCCAGCGCACCCCCATCTGGGTGGTGCCCAAGGTCGACGCCCCGATCCCCGGCGTCGTCCAGGAGCTGTTCGCCAAGGTGCCGCTCACCCAGAAGGCGGCCCGGCTGGTCAACACGGGCATGCTCGAGGCGCTGATGGTCGTCGGCGTGCTGCACTACGCGCAGGCCAAACCGCTGAACAAGGCCGCCGCCGCGCTGGCCAAGGCGCACCTGTTCGCGCAGGTGCGCGACAAGGACACCAGGGCCAAGCTCACCCCGCACTACGACTTCGGCTGCAAGCGCCCGACCTTCTCCAACCAGTACTTCAAGACGTTCAACGCACCGCACGTGCGGCTGGAGACGAACTCGATCGACCACGTCGAACCCGACGGCATCGTCACCGCCGACGGGCACAAGACCGAGATCGACACCCTGCTGCTTGCCACCGGCTTCAACCTGTGGGACGTGAACTTCCCGGCCATCGAGATCGTCGGCCGCGACGGGGTGAATCTCGGAAAGTTCTGGCGCGACAACCGTTTCCAGGCCTACGAGGGCATCACCGTGCCCAAGTTCCCCAACTTCCTGAGCCTCAACAGCCCCTACTCCTACAGCGGGCTGTCGTACTTCACCACCATCGAGGCGCAGATGAAGCACATGGGCAGGCTGTTCACCGAGCTGTTCCGGCGCGGGGAAAAGACCTTCGAGGTCACCGAGCGGGCCAACGCCGAGTTCCTCGACCGGGTCACCGGCAAGCTGGGCAGCTCGGTCTTCTACGGCGGCGACTGCGCCACCGCGCGCAGCTACTACTTCAACCAGCACGGTGAAGCGGCGCTGCTGCGCCCGACCAGCACCGCCAACGCGCACCGCGAGGCGGTCACCTTCCCCCTCGACGACTACACCTACGGCCGCGCCTGACCGGCCGCAGCGCACTGCCCGGCCCCCGGGGGGGGCGCGGGGCGCGCGCGCCGGGCGCGGAGCGCGCGCGGGG
>NZ_JBHXMY010000033.1:7400-21775 GCF_042720195.1 Nocardia sp. NPDC058497
CTCCGGGCGGGCGTGCGGGCCCGCAGCTCAGGGCCGGCCCCCTTTTCGCGTCACCGCTACCGGGGGCCGTTTTCCCTCGCGCGCCGGTGTCCGGTGTGTCGCCGCGGCCGGGAACTGGCAGACTGTCAGGCGTACCTGCACGTCCACCACTGACTAGGGACTGACTTCGACGATGGACTTCCTGTTTCCGCTGCTGATTCTCGCCCTGCTCGTGCCGATGTTCTTCGGTATCCGCAAACAGAAGCGGGAGGCCGAGAAGGTCTCGAGCATGCAGGAGGGTCTGAAGGTCGGTGACCAGGTCATCACCACGTCGGGCCTGTACGGCACCGTCGTCGACCTCGACGACACCACCGTCGACCTGGAGATCGCCGAGGACGTCGTGACCACCTGGCTGCGCCAGGCGATCCGTGAGGTGCGTGCCGAGGAGCAGGCGGCCGAGGAGACCACCACCACCGCCACCGACGCCCCCGTCGAGGAGTCCGCGGATCAGACCGAGACCCGGCTGACCAAGGACTGATCACTCCCGTCATCGCCGGTGCGCGCGCTCCGCGTCGCGTACCCGGCGCGGGCACTGCCGTGCCCATCGTTCCGACCTCGACTTCCGCCTAGGAGATGACCTGCTGTGCCACCTTCCCAGGGATCGGCGCATCCGTTCCGGCTGCTCGGCGTCTACGCCGCGCTGCTGGCCGTGATCTACGCGCTGGTGTTTTTCACCGGTGATCATTCCCCCACGCCCAAGCTCGGTATCGACCTGCAGGGCGGCACCCGCGTCACCCTGACCGCGCGCACCCCCGACGGCAGCAGGCCGAGCCAGGACAGCCTGAAGAAGGCCCAGGAGATCATCGAGAACCGGGTCAACGGCCTCGGCGTCTCCGGCTCCGAAGTGGTCATCGACGGCGACAACATCGTCATCACGGTGCCCGGCGAGGAGAGCCAGCAGGCCCGCGCGCTGGCCACCACCGCCAAGCTCTACATCCGTCCGGTGCTGGCGGCCACCCAGCCGCAGGCCGGTGGCGCCCAGGTGCCCCCGACCCAGCCCGGCGCGCCACAGACCCCGGCGACCGATACCCCGGCGCCCGCCGAGACCACCGCCCCCGCGGCAGACGAGCCGACCACCCCGGCACCGCAGTCGCGGGTGTTCCCGGCGCAGGCGCCGCCGACGCCGACCCCGGCCCCCGGTGGCGGCAGCGTCCAGCAGCAGCAGGCCAAGGAGATCGCCGACGCCAAGGCGCTGCGGCAGAGCACCGATCAGGCCGTGCAGCAGGTCGCGGTGGCGAGCATGGACTGCACCAAGCCCGACCCGCTGGCAGGCAACGACGACCCGGCGCTGCCGCTGGTCACCTGCTCGCAGGACGGCACCGAGGTGTTCCTGCTCGGCCCGAGCCGCATCGACGGCCAGGAGATCGCCGACGCGACCTCCGGCCTGAACACCCAGCAGGCCCGGCACGAGGTGAACCTGGAGTTCAAGTCCGCCGGTGCCGATGCCTGGAAGGATCTGACCGGTGAATACGTCTACAAGAGGGTCGCGTTCGTACTCGACTCGAAGGTGGTCAGCGCTCCGCAGGTGCAGCAGGGTCCGCAGCTGGGCGGGCGCACCTCGATCTCGGGCAGTTTCACCGCCGACAGCGCGGCCGAGCTGGCCAACACCCTGAAGTACGGTTCGCTGCCGCTGTCGTTCCAGACCTCGGAAGCCGAGACCGTCTCGGCGACGCTCGGCCTGTCCTCGCTGAAGGCGGGTCTGCTGGCCGGCGCGGTCGGCCTGATCGCGGTGCTGCTGTACTGCCTGCTGGTGTACCGCATGCTCGGCCTGCTGGCCGGGTTCTCGCTGCTCGCCGCCGGTGTCGCCGTCTACGGCATCATCGTGCTGCTCGGGCGCTGGATCGGCTTCACCCTCGATCTGGCCGGTATCGCCGGTCTGATCATCGGT
This sequence comes from Nocardia sp. NPDC058497, assembly GCF_042720195.1. Lineage (NCBI taxonomy): Bacteria > Bacillati > Actinomycetota > Actinomycetes > Mycobacteriales > Nocardiaceae > Nocardia > Nocardia sp. NPDC058497. Next base: position 9,328 of record NZ_JBHXMY010000033.1, read on the forward strand.
ATCGGCCTCACCGCCGACTCGTTCGTCGTGTTCTTCGAACGCATCAAGGACGAGATGCGCGAGGGCCGCAGCTTCCGCTCGGCGGTGCCGCGCGGCTGGGCCAGGGCGCAGCGCACCAACCTGTCCGGTAAGACCGTCAGCCTGATCGCCTCGGTCGTGCTGTACCTGCTCGCCGCCGGTCAGGTGAAGGGCTTCGCCTTCACCCTCGGTATCACCACCGTCCTCGACGTGATCGTGCTCTATCTGGTCACCGCACCGCTGATGATGCTCGCCGCGCGCTCGCCGTTCTGGGCGAAGCCGTCGGTGAACGGTCTCGGCTCGGTGCAGCAGATCGCCAGGGAACGCGGTGCCGGCCAGGCTCGGCCGAAGGAGATGTCACGATGAGCAACACCCATCCCACCGAGGAAACGGTGTACCTCGACAAGGCCGAGCCGTCGCAGGGCCCCAAGCACGGGTTCTTCGAACGTCTCTACACCGGCACCGGCGGATTCCGGATCGTCAACCGGCGCAGGTTCTTCTACGCCCTGTCCGCGGCGATGCTGCTGATCTCGCTGCTCAGCATCGCGGTGCGCGGCTTCACCCTCGGCATCGACTTCGAGGGCGGCTCGCGCATCCAGATCCCCGCGGCCGACAACGTCAGCACCCAGCAGGTGGAGGACGTCTACTCCGAGACGCTCGGCCACGGGCCGGTGACGGTGCAGCAGGTCGGCTCCGGCGCGGCCGCCACCATCCAGGTGCGGTCGGAAACCCTCGACGCGGCCCAGACCGAGCAGGTCCAGACCGCGCTGTTCGAGGCGTTCCAGCCCAAGGACTCCGACGGTGAGGTCAGCCGCAACGCCATCAGCATCGCCGAGATCAGCGAGACCTGGGGCGGGCAGATCACCCAGAAGGCCTTGATCGCGCTGGCGGTGTTCGTCGCGCTGACGATGATCTACATCGCGATCCGCTTCGAACGGGACATGTCGATCGCGGCGATCGTGTCGCTGTTCTTCAACCTGATCGTCACGGCGGGCATCTATTCGCTGGTCGGGTTCGAGGTGACCCCGGCCGCGGTGATCGGTCTGCTCACGATTCTGGGTTACGTGCTCTACGACAATGTCGTCGTCTTCGACAAGGTCGAGGAGAACACCCGCGGCGTGCTGCACCTGAACAAACGCACCTACGCCGAGCAGGCGAACCTCGCCGCCAACCAGACCCTGATGCGCTCGATCAGCACCACCGTCATCGGCATCCTGCCGATCATCGGCATGCTGGTGATCGCGGTGTGGCTGCTCGGCGTCGGCACGCTGAAGGACCTCGCGCTGGTGCAGCTGGTCGGCATGATCGTCGGCGCCTACTCCTCGATCTTCCTCGCCGTCCCGGTGCTGGTGTCGATCAAGGAACGCTGGGGTCCGGTGGCCGCGCACACCAAGAAGGTGCTCGCCAAGCGGGCCGGTGGCGGGGTGAGCCCCCGGGTGCCGGTGGCCGCAGGCGCCACCCGCGGCCCGCGACCGGCCGACGCGCCGGCGCCGCGGCCCGGCGCGCGGCCCAGCGGGAAGCGCCACAAGCGAAGGAACTGACGGCGACAGCAGGGGGTCTCATCATGCGACGCGGCACGATTCGACTGATCACCGTGCTGGCCACGGCGGCCGTCACCACCGGCCTGGTGGCCGGGTGCTCGAGCAAGAACCAGGTGCCCTCCATCGGGTACGCCGTCGACGCGGCGATCGCCAGCTACAACGGCGGCAGCACGCTCGGGGCGAGCAGCGGCGCCGCGGCGGTGTTCGGGCGGGTGCTGACCGGGTTCTTCTACACCGGACCCGACGGTCAGCAGGTCGCCGACACCGACGCGGGCACCGCGAAGGAGGTGCCGGGCGAGACGCAGACCGTGCAGTACCGGCTCAACCCGGACGGGGTGTACTCCGACGGGGTGCAGACCTCCTGCGACGATCTGGTGCTGGCCTGGTCGGCGCGCTCGGGCCGGTTCACCCGCCCCGGCGACCGCGGCCCGGTCCCGCTGTTCGACGCGGCGAGCACCGCGGGCTACGCCGACATCGAGCGGGTCGACTGCCAGCCGGGCTCCAAGGACGCCACCGTGGTGTTCCGGCCCGGCAGGCACTACCTGCCCTGGCGGACCCTGTTCACCGCGGCCGAGCTCATGCCCGCGCACGTGGTGGCGCAGGCGGTGGGCGTGCCGAACGTGGTGCACGCGCTGCAGACCGGCGACGGCGCCGTGCTCGGCCGGATCGCCGACTTCTGGAACTCCGGCTGGACCATGAAGCCGGGTGGGCTCGACCTCACCAAGTTCCCGTCCTCGGGGCCGTACCGGATCGAATCCTTCAGCGCGAAGGACGGTTTGGTGCTCGTCGCCAACGAGAAGTGGTGGGGGAGCGCGCCCGCGACCAGCCGGATCGTGGTGTGGCCCAAGGGCACCGACTACGCCGCCAAGGCGAAGGAGAACGCGCTCGGCGTCGTCGACCTGGGCGCCGGATCGGTCTCGGATCTGAAGCTCGACGGTTTCGAGGAGCAGACGATCGCGAGCCGCAGCGCCGAACAGCTCGTGCTCGCCACCGACGGCGTCTTCGGCGCGCCGGAGGTGCGCCGCGCGTTCGCTCAGTGTGTGCCACGGCAGGCGCTGTTCGACACGCTGGGCAAGGCGGGGGAGATCCCGCCGAGCGGTCTCGGCGCCGGGCCGTTGAACGCCCATGTGGTGCAGCAGGATTCGCTGTATTACCCGGCGGTGATCGGTGCCGCCGACCGGTACAAGGGAGCCGATATCCCGGCGGCCACCGCGACCCTGGCCTCGGCGGGCGCCGCGCAGCCGACCGTCCGGATCGGTTACCTGGCGCCGGACGCGCGCCGGGCCAAGACGGTGGCGATGATCGCCGATTCCTGCCGCGGCGCGGGCATCAGCGTGGTCGACGCGGGCGCACCGGATTTCACGCCCGTCCGGCTGTCCGAGGGTGCGGTCGACGCGGTGCTCGGCGGCACCGCTGCAGTTCCCGGGCCTGCCGGATCGACCACCGGCGGCGCGGCGTTCGCGGCGTTGCGGGCCGGTAGCGGCCTCAATGTCGGTGGCTTCGCTAACGGTCGCTACGATGCGATCACCGATCAGCTTGCGGGAGAGACCAACTCGACCTTCACGCTGAACCTGCTGACCGAGGCCGAGAACCTGCTGTGGGCGCAGCTGCCGAGCATTCCGTTGTTCGCGACGCCGCGCACCATCGCCTTCGGCACCGGCATGCAGAACGGGATCGCCGGGCCGACGCAGGCCGGTACCGGCTGGAACATGGATCGCTGGGTGTTGCAGCGATGAGTAGTGGTGGCAGTCACGCGGGGCGTGACCGTGACGGAGAGGTGTCGATGAGCAAGCACGCGGTGGTCGAGTCCGACGACCAGGTCAGTGAGCGGACCAGCAGGGCCGCCGACGCGGTGTCGCGGCTGACCCGCTGGCACGACGACTTCCCCACGCCGGGTGTGCGTTTCGCCGATCTGACCCCGGTGTTCGCCGACGCCGAGGGCTTCCGGGCGGTCATCGACTGCTTCGCCGCCGTTGCGCCCGACGCCGATCTCGTCGCCGGTGTGGACGCGCGTGGCTTCCTGCTCGGTGCGGGTGTCGCCGCGACGCTGGGCACCGGCGTGCTCGCCATCCGCAAGGGCGGCAAGCTGCCACCGCCGGTGGTGTCGCGCGAATACCAGCTCGAATACGGTTCCGCCGCACTGGAGATCCCGGCCGACGGCGTCGAACTCGAGGGCAAGCGCATTCTGCTGCTCGACGACGTGCTCGCCACCGGCGGCACCCTAGCCGCCGCGGCCGCGCTGTTCAAGGAGGTCGGCGCCGAGGTGGTCGCGGCCGCTGTCGTGCTGGAACTCGAGTTCCTGAAGGGCCGCGAGCACCAGGGCGACTACCCGCTGACGTCCATCGTCAAGCTGTAACCGTCAGCGGGGTGCCCGCCACATCGGCCACAGCGGCGGCCCGCCGGGAATACGGAGCTCACCGGTGACGGTGAAGCCGAAGCGTTCGTACAGCGGGACGTTGTCGGGGTTGCTGGATTCGAGGTAAGCGGCGGCGCCCTCGGCGTCGACGCGGGCGAGCCGCGAGCGCAGCAGGGCGCTGCCGTACCCGGCGCCGCGGGCCTCGGGGGTGGTGCCGAGCATCGCCAGGTACCAGTGCGGTTCCTTCGGATGGTGGTGTTTGATCAGGTCACCGACGGTTTTACCGGCCTGGATGCGCCGCCCGAACCCGCGGATCAGCCCGGGCATGACACGTAGGTCGGTGGTGAGATTGCTCTGCCAGCGGTTCGGCGGGGTCCACATCGCCACTCCGGCGACGGTCCCGTCCTCGTGGAGCGCCAGATCGGACGCGTCGAGCGGGAAGAAGACGTGCCGTGCCACCGCACCGAAGAACCGGGGGAGTCCGGCGGCTCGCCTGCGCTCGTCCGGCAGGATCCAGCTCATCACCGGGTCGTGCCGGAAGGCCGCGCCGAGCGCGTCCGCGGCTGCCCGCACGTCACCCCGTTCGGCGGCACGTACTCGCTTCGGCTCCGACATAACAGTCCTTTCGATTTCACTGGTACGGCCTTCGATGGTTGGAACACACGTTAGCGTTCCACTCCGACAGGTCCGGCGCTCACGACCACCGGTAGCGAACCGGTCCGAGTTGCCCGCCGCGCATGGTCGCCCGGCAGATCTGTTCCTTCAGCAGGGCGGCGCTGCCGTGGGTGAGCACCAGCTGGGGCAGCGGGCGATCGGTGAAGTCGGTGAACTGGACGAGCGCGTTCTTGCGGCCCAGACTCACCGCCTGGCCGATGTACCTGCGGCGCAACGGTTTCGGTGCCTGACCCGCGTGCAGCCGCAGCACCGTCTCGGCGGCGTGGATGCCGGACGGGATGGCAGCCTGACAGCTCATGCGCAGCGGGTCGGCGCTGCGGGGGACATGCTGTGTCCCAGCTCGCCGGTCACCAGATGCACACGCGCCGAACCACTCTCGGCCAGCTCGGCCGCGACTTCGATCCCGGTGAGGCCGCCGCCGATGACGGTGACCACCGCCCCGGTTTGGCAGCGCGCGCAAGCGGTGCCGGGCTCGTTCGGCTTCGGTCCAGGTGCCGAGGGAGACGGCGTGCTCGGCGGCGGCCAGTCGTTGCGCGGCGCTGATCCCGGCATAGCCCGCGCCGACGATGACGACGTCAGCGCTCATGTCCCTCCCCTTGTTCGCGATCGTCTTCCACGATAGGTGAGCCGCACCGCACTACCGGGCTCTGCGTGAGTGGGCTCACGGTGCCGAAAATAGGGGTGGCGCGACGGTGCGCCGGAGTGTTATCAATGAATGGTCTTGTTCCCGGCGATCGGAGTCACGCGTTGATTTCTTGAGGTAGCGCTCCCGGACGGTCCGCATTCTGCGCACCGTGTTTCCGTCGCACCTCAAGGGGATCCGCATGACCTCTCTTTCCTTTTCCAATCTCACCTTCCACTGGCCGGATGGCACCGTCGTGTTCGACGGCCTCGACGGCGTTGTCGGTCCGGGCCAGATCGGTCTGGTCGGCAGCAACGGTGCGGGCAAATCCACGCTGATGCGGTTGATCACCGGTGCGTTGCGCCCGCTCCGCGGGTCGATCACGGCGCCGGGACGGATCGGCTATCTGCGTCAGGACCTGGGCATGCAGACCGGCCGGCGGGTCGAGACGGTGCTCGGCATCGCCGAGGTGCGCGCCGCGTTGCAGCGCATCGAAGGCGGCATCGGCGAGCCCGCGGACTTCGACACCGTCGGCGTGCAGTGGCAGATCGAGGACGAGGCGATCGCCCTGCTCGGCAAGCTCGGACTCGACTATGTCGCCGGTTCCGTCGCCGACCTGGACCGCACCCTCGACACCCTCTCCGGTGGCGAAACCGTGCTGCTCGGGCTCGTCGCGGAACTTCTGCGCGAACCCGATGTGCTGCTGCTCGACGAGCCGACCAACAATCTGGACGCGGTCGCGCGCGCCCGGCTCTACGAGGTGATCCGGCAGTTCGCGGGCACCGTCGTCGTGGTCAGCCACGACCGGGAACTGCTGGACCGGATGGACGGCATCGCCGAGCTGCGGGCAGGCGAGATCCGTTCGTTCGGCGGCAATTTCAGCGACTACGAACGGATCATCGACCAGGAACAGGAGGCGGCGCGGGCCGCGGTGCGTGATGCGCGCAGCGATGTGCGCAAGCAGGCGCGCGAACTGGTCGACGCGCGGACCAAACTGGATCGCAGGCAGCGGTTCGCGCAGAAGGCGCAGGACAACAAGCGGGTGCCGAAGATCGTGGCGGGACTGCGCCGCAACGCCGCCGAGGTGTCGGCGGGCAAACTGCGCACCTCCCACATCGAGAAGCTCGACACCGCGCGCGAAACCCTCGACCAAGCCGCGGAATTGGTGCGCGCGGATCGCGAGATCAGGATCGAGCTGCCCGGCACCCGGCTGTATCCGGGGCAGGATGTCGTCACCCTCGAGCAGGCGCGGCTGGCCAACGGCCCGGTGGTCGATCTGCGGGTGAGCGGTCCGGAGCGGATCGCGCTCACCGGCCGCAACGGTGCGGGCAAGACGACATTGCTGCGCCGGATCGTGGCGGAGCGGCCGAAGGTGGCGTGGCGGCTGCTGCCGCAGCGGCTCGACGTGTTCGACGAGCAGCGCAGCGTGTTCGAGAACGTGGCCGCGGCCGCACCGCACGCCACCGCCGAGCAGATCCGGGGTCAGTTGGCGCGCTTCCTGTTTCGCGGCGGCGATGCCGACATCGCGGCCTCGGCGCTGTCCGGCGGGGAGCGCTTGCGGGCCGCACTGGCGACGCTGTTGCTGGCCGAACCCGCGCCGAAACTGCTGATGCTCGACGAGCCGACCAACAACCTCGATCTGCCCAGCCTCGCGCACCTGACTCAGGCGCTGGCGAGCTTCGAGGGCGCGCTGATCGTGGTCAGCCACGACGCGCGGTTCCTCGACGACATCGGGGTGACCCGCACCCTCGAGCTCACCCCCGAGGGGCTGGTCGAGTAGGACGGAGGCCCTCGGCAACTACCTGACCCGCTCCCGGATCGGCGGCAGGAGTCACCTCCGGCGGCGGTCAGCCCAGGAGGTCAGCCGCGCGATTGACCTCGAGTGCCTTGCGCAGCCACTGCTGCAGTTGATCGAGGTCATCGCAACCGAGGATTCGCTCGCGGATCTCGGCGGGGACGGTGATACCGCGAGCGTCGAGCACTGTCAGCACGGACTTGGCCTCACCGCGAGCTTCGCCGCGGGCCTCGCCCCGCGCTTCGCCTGCCGCGAAGTCCGTGCGGGCGCACTCGCTGCGGTATTCGTAACCTTGGAGCCCGGCGGCCATCAGTGCCTCCCACTCGGATCGCGCTGCACGGGCAGCGTCGACAGGATGAAGTCATAGTACAGCGCGGCGCGGTCGCCACCCAGGATGCTCGGTCGGTGCGAGCACCGTGGCATCGCCCGGCACGGTGGTTATCGACTCGTATTCAGGTAGGGGGCAGCCCAATTCGGTCAGCAACGGGGCGACGAGGGTCGGTTGCTGTTGGAAGAGATCGATCACCACTTCGTGCGGAGCCGACGGCATGTGCCAGAAGGTAGCCGACGGGACCGACAATCAGCGAATCCGCTGGGGCTCTTGACGATCGTTGTTTTGGTTGATTAGACTAAAACAACGAAAACCGAGAGGGGAGTGGTTCTGATGGGATACGGGCATTGGGATGACAGTGCGTATCGGGCGGGGAAGACGTTCCGGGCGCGGGCTGGGGTGGATGACTTCGGGTATACGGCGGAGATGCGGGAGCAGCCGTATGACACGTGGTGTGCGCATCCGTTGCTGGATCCGTTCGGGGTGGGGGTTCGGGAGTGCCGGGATTCGGCGGAGCATGGGAACTCGTTGCCGGTGGCGGTGTTGTTCGACGTGACCGGGTCGATGGGCCGGGTGCCGCGGATCATGCAGGACAAGCTCGGGAAGTTGCACGGGCTGTTGAAGAGCAAGGGGTATGCGCAGGATCCGCAGGTGCTGTTCGGGGCGATCGGGGATGCCGATACCGATCGGGTGCCGTTGCAGGTGGGGCAGTTCGAGTCCGACAACCGGATGGACGAGCAGTTGCGATCGATCCTGCTCGAAGGCGGCGGTGGCGGGCAGAAGTCCGAAAGCTATGAGCTGGCCGCCTATTTCATGGCGGAGCATGTCGCGACCGATGCGTGGGAGAAGCGCGGGAAGCGCGGGTATCTGTTCGTGATCGGCGACGAGCTCAACAAGCCGCGGCTGGCGGCCCGGCACATCCGGTCGGTCATCGGCGATCATGTGCGGCGCGATGTGTCGGTCGAGTCGATCTACCGCGAGCTCGCGCAGCGGTGGCACATCTACTACATCCTGCCGAATCAGTCGTCGTACTACCGGGATCCGGAGATCGCCGAGCACTGGCGGGGACTGCTCGGGCAGAACTTCCTGAAGCTCGACGATCCCGGCGCGGTGTGCGAATTGATCGCGCTGACGATCGGACTGGGGGAGGACCGGGTCGACGTCGACACCGGGCTGGCCGACCTGCGCGATGTCGGATCGGTGGCCGAGGCCGACGCCGTCGGCCGGGCGCTGGGTTCGAAGCCGGCGCGCGGTGTGCGGGCGCTGCCGCCCGGTCGGTGAGGTACGAGAAGGGAAGGAGCGCTGCCATGTTCGGTGCCGGGCACATCGTCGTCGTCGATCTGGGATTCGGTGACGCGGGCAAGGGCGCGACCGTCGACTGGCTGTGCGCACCGGAGGCGGACCTCGAGGTGGCGGCGGTCGTGCGGTTCAACGGCGGTGCGCAGGCCGCGCACAATGTCGTCGCCGACGGCCGCCACCACACCTTCGCGCAGTTCGGCGCGGGGACCTTCCACGGTGTGCCGACCCTGCTCTCGCGGCACATGCTGGTGGAGCCGATCGCGCTCGCCGCCGAATCCGGACAGCTCGCCGCGCTCGGCGTGCGTGATCCGCTGGGACTGCTCGCCGTCGACGGTCGCGCCCTGCTCACCACGCCGATCCACATCGCGGCGAACCGTGCCCGCGAGGACGCGAGGGGTTCCTCGCGGCACGGTTCCTGCGGCCGTGGTATCGGCGAAACCGCCTGGTATGCACTCGAACACGACGCGCCGACCGTCGCCGACTGCCGGACGCCCGACGTCCTGCGCGCCAAGCTGGATCGGCTGGCTGCGCACTACGACGAGCTGATCGGCCCGAGCGCGCACGGCTACGAATCGATCGACGCCCTGGTCGCGATGTACGGCGACTTCGCCGGGGCGGTGCGCATCACCGACGACGGTGAACTCGCGCGCACCGCCGCGCGCGGCAGGCTGGTGTTCGAGGGCGCGCAGGGCGTTCTCCTCGACGAATGGCGCGGATTCCACCCGCACACCACCTGGTCGACCGTCGAGCCACGCCATGCCCGCGCCATGATCGCCGGGATCGGGGGCGCCGCAACGGTTCTGGGTGTCACTCGCACCTACATGACCCGGCACGGCGCCGGTCCGCTCCCGACCGAAGCGCCGCTCGGCAACCCGGAGCCGCACAACGGCACCGGCCCGTATCAGGGTGCGTTCCGGCAGGGTCACCTCGACCCGATTCTGTTGCGGTACGCGATCGAGGTCTGCGGCGGGATCGACGGGTTGGTCGTCAACCACCTCGACGTGCCCGGAACACTGTGCGCCGCAGCCGCATACGACACCGGAGCAGGCATTGTCACCGACCTGATCCCGGGCCGCTGGCGTGATCTCGAGCATCAGCATCGGCTGACCGACCAGTTGTCCGAGGCGACTCCGATCCTCGAGCCGGTCCACGGTGACCCGGCCGACTGGCTCGCCGACCGTCTGCGCGTGCTGGTGGCGCTGACCGGCCACGGCCCGGATCGGCGGGACCGTGTTGCGCGTGATGAATCGGCGTTCGGCGGTGCTTCGACGCCTGCGCCGGTCGAGCCTGTCGGCCACGGACTGGATCGGCGGGAGCGCATCGTTCGTCTCGAACCACCGCTGGCACGAGCTCAGCGAACAGCGTGCCGGTGGGCGCGGACGGCGGCGTCTCGACTGCCGAACAGTCCGCATGAGTGAGCGTGCGATAGCGGGCCGTGGGATGCGCCCGCAAGGGGCCCGCGCTGCGGACCGCGGGTACCGCAGCTTCGCATCCGGGGCGTGCGTGCGGCAGGATGGGACGACGTGGAGCAATCCGTTGTGTCGATCGATGTCGTGACGTTGCGGTGCTGGGATGCCGACAGCGGGGTGCGCATCGGGATCGCCGCGCGCGAGTTCGCACCGTTCACCGGTGAACTCGCGCTGCCCGGTGTGCTGCTGGGGCGGGGTGAGCGCCTGGCCGAGGCCGCTCGGCGTGCGGTGCACACCAAACTCGGGGTGCCGATGGCGGCGATCGGCGCGGTCGGTCAGCTGGTCACCTTCGATGAGCCGCACCGTGATCCGCGCGGGCCGACGCTGTCGATCGCCATGTGGGCTGTCGTCGCCGAGCACGAAGGGCCCGCCGAGTGGGTCGATTTCGACGAGGTTCCTCCGCTCGCGTTCGACCACAACCGCATCGTCGACACCAGCCGCGGGCTGCTCGCGGGGATGCTGTGGAAAGACCAGGCCCTCACCCGCGCACTCGCGGGCGAGGAGTTTCCCGCGACCCGAGCGGTCGACCTCAGCACCTCCTTGCACGGCACCCGCCCCGACCCGGCGAACCTCAACCGGACGCTGGCCGCGATCCCGGGTCTCGACCGCACCGGCGAACGGCGACGGGTGAAGGCCACCGGGCGACCCGCCGTCGTGTGGGCGTTCAGCGACAACGAGGCGTAACTGACGGTCGCCGGACGACCCGCGGTCGGTGGTGACTAGGCCGACGCGGCGAGTTCCTCGGCGAGGACAGCGACGGTGTCGCGGATCTGTTCTTCGGTGTGGCAGGCGGTGACGAAGAAGCGCAGCCGCGCGAGGTCTTCGGGCACCGCCGGATAGATGATCGGATTGACGTTGATCCCACGGCGCAGCAGCGTGTTCGACAGTCGCATCGTCTTCAGCGAATCACCCACGATGCACGGGATGATCGGGGTGTCGTGGCTGTCGCCGGTGTCGATCCCGGCGGCGCGGGCCAGCTCGAGGAACAGCCGGGCGTTGTGCCGCAGACGCTGCAGCGGTGTGCCGTCGGCCCGGAGCTGCCGGATCGCTTCCGCCGAGGCGGCGGCGTTCATCGGCGTCATGCCGACGCTGTAGACGAACCCGGGCGTCGTGTACTTCAGGAAGCGGATCAGTTCCGCGCTGCCCGCCACATATCCACCGCATCCGGCCAGCGCCTTCGACATGGTGCCCGACCACAGTTCGACATCCCGGCGGTCGACGGCGAAGTACTCGCCGATGCCGCCGCCGTGCGCGCCGAGCACGCCGATGCTGTGCGCCTCGTCGATCATCAGCAGCGCCTGATGCTTCTTCTTGATCTCGATGATCGCGGGCAGGTCGGGGATGTCGCCGTCCTGGCTGTAGACGCCCTCGATGAGGATCAGGACCCGGCGGTAGCGGTGCCGCAGCTCGCCCAGCAGCCGGTCCAGGGCGGCATGGTCGTTGTGCGGGAAGGGCCTTCGCGTGGCGCCGGACAGCACGCAGCCCTGCAGGATGCTGTCGTGGGCGAGGCTGTCGTGGATCACCAGGTCGTCGGGTCCGACCAGGTGCCCGATGATGGTGACGTTGGTGGAGTGGCCGCCGACCAGCGCGATCGCGTCCTCGGTGCCCAGCAGCGTGGCGAGTTCGGCCTCCAGCTCCCGATGGACCGGTTTCTCACCGGAGAGCACCCTGCTGGCCGAGCAGGAGCTGCCGTAGCGGGCGACGGAGTCCTGCACTGCCGCGACGACCGCCGGGTGGCCGGACAGCCCCAGGTAGTTGTAGCTGGAGAAGTTCACGACCGGGACACCGTCGATCAGCGAGGTGTCGCGGGTGACGCCGTCGTTGACCAGGAAGTACGGGTTGTCCAGTCCGAGCGCCGCCGCGCCGGCGAGCCGGTCCTCGATCGCCTTCACCTCAGAGAAGTCGGCGATCCGGTACTCCGGGGTGACGGCCACCGGCGCCGGTTCGGGAACCGGCGCGGGGGCGGGAACGGCCGGGGCCGGAGCGGGTGTACCGACGACCTGACTGGTGACGTAGTCGACGACATCACCAAGGGTGGTCGCGGCGCTCGGCCAGGACGGGTCGACCTGGAGTCCCGGCAGCTTGCGCATCAGGCCACCGAACAGGTCCGAGAGCATCATCGAGTCGAATCCGAGCTCGCCGGTGAGGGTTTCGGTATCGCGGAGTCGGTCGACGGAGTACCCGCTGACGCGGCCGCACTCCGCGCGCACGATGCCGGCGATCGCGCCGGGGTCGACTGCGGGTACCGCCAGCGGCGAGGCGAGGGTCGCGGCGGCACCCCGCGCGAGGGAGGCGGGGGGGCCCGGCGCCCCCCGCGCCCCCACCGCGGTCTGTTGGCGGGA
>NZ_JBHXMY010000034.1:0-21710 GCF_042720195.1 Nocardia sp. NPDC058497
GCGCGGGGGCGGGGCGTCGGGGGTGGCGGTTGTGTCTTGGGTGTGGGTGTGGGGGGGTTGTGGGGGGGGGGGGGTGGCGCTCCGCGCGCCCCCCCGGGCGCCGCCGTGCCGATCATCGACGCGACCGAACCGGGGCAGGTCACCTGGGCGAGCGTCATGGTGCTGGCACTGCCCGGAGCGGTGCTGTGCTTCCTCGCCGTTCAGGGGTTGCTCGGGGGCGTGCGCGCCGAGGCCTGGTGCCTGCGGCGAAGCACCCGCCCAGGGCAGGACGAACTCGCCCAGCGGGTAGCGCAGCTGACCACCACGCGTGCCGAGGTGATCGAGGTGATCGACGACGAACGACGACGCATCGAACGTGACCTGCACGACGGCGTGCAGCAGCGGGTGGTCGCGCTGTCGATTCTGCTCGGCCGGGTGGAGCGGGAAGCCGACGAGGACCAGCGTGGCGAGCTGCACCGGCGGGCGATCGCCGAGACCGGGCACATCCTCGACGAATTGCGGGAGGTCTCCTGGCGCATCTACCCGGCCATGCTCGCCCGCGACGGACTCCACGCCGCGCTCGAAGCCCTGGCCGACCGGACACCGTTGCCGACCCGGCTCGACTACGCGCTCACCGAGCGTGCCCCGCGACCGGTCGAATCGGCCTGCTATTTCACCGCCAGCGAGGCGATCACCAACGCCATCAAGCATTCCGGGGCCGAGACCATCGCCGTCGATGTCGAACGCGACGGGCCGCTCGTGCGGCTGCGTGTGCGCGACGACGGGAACGGCGGCGCCGACCCGAGCGGCCACGGGCTGGCCGGCATCGCCACCCGTGTCACCGCGCTGGACGGCACGATGAGGGTGGACAGCCCGCCGGGCGGTCCGACCATCGTCACCGTGGAGGTTCCGTGCGGATAACCCTGGCCGAGGACTCGGCGCTCCTGCGGGAGAGCCTGGCCCAGCTGCTGACCGCCGAGGGGCACGAGATCGTGGACTCCGTCGGCACCGCGACCGAACTGCTCGCCGCCGTGCGGGTCCGGCCACCCGACCTCGTCATCGCCGATGTCCGGATGCCGCCCGACCATGTCGACGAAGGCATCAGGGCGGCGCTCGAGATCCGCCGGGACCAGCCGGGGATCGCGGTCCTGGTGCTCTCACAGTACGTCGAACGCAGGCACGCGGCCGAATTCCTGACCGGCACCGGCGGGATCGGCTACCTGCTCAAGGACCGGGTCGGCGCGATCGGCGCGTTCCTCGACGCGGTCGAGCGGGTCGGCGCGGGCGGCACCGCGTTCGACCCGGAGGTGGTGCGGCAGCTGCTGCTACACAACCGCGCCGATTCACCGCTGCACCGGCTGACCGAGCGCGAGCGCGCGGTGCTCGAGCTCATGGCACAGGGCCTGAGCAACGCGGCGATCTGTCAGCAGCTGTTCGTCACCCGCAGCGCGGTCGAGAAGCACATCAACGCGATCTTCACCAAGCTCGATCTCCCCGCGGGTGAAGCGCACAACCGGCGTGTTCTCGCCATCCTGCAGCACCTGCGCGCGGGCGCGGTCGACGCCCAGCCGGGGTGATCGGTCCGGTCAGGCCTCGGCCGACACGGGAGCCCGCCCCCGCCACCAGCCCAGCGCGCCGAGGCCGAGCGGCACCAGCAGGGTGAGGAATCCCGACACAGGCATGTACACCAACCCGACGACGGTCGTCACGGCGAGCGCGACGAGCACCGATCCCGGCACGAATCCGCGCGCCCGCTCCAGCTCGATCATGGCCACTCCGAGACCGATCGCGACCACCCCGAACGCGGTGAACCAGAACGACAGTTCGGTGTCCTGATCGCTTGCCGCGAGCAGCGCGACGCCCATGATGGTGTGGACGGTGGCGATGAACACCACAGCGGCCCCGGCCAGCGGAAATCTAGTTCTTGAATTCATATTCATAAACTGTGCCACTAGGCTGAGCCGGTGGCAAGACCCCGTCTCTTCACCGACGATCAGGTGCTCGACGCGGCGCGCGACCTGCTGGTCGACCCGGCGATCACCCGGCCCGCGATCACCGCGATCGGCAAGGCCGCCGGCGTGCACACGGGGTCGATCTATGTGCGCTTCGCCTCACGTGACGAACTGCTCGCCCGCCTGTGGCTGCGCTCGATCCGGCGCTTCCACGAAGGCCTGCTGGCCGCGCTGGCCGGGCCGTCGCCGCTGCTCGCCGCGGCCACCTATCTGCCGCGCTACTGCCGCGCCAACCCGACCGAGGCCAGGGCGATGAAGATGTTCCATCGCGACGAGCTGCTCGATGTCGGACCCGAGGATCTGCGGGCTCAGATCGCCACCGTGAACGACGCCATGAACGCGGCCCTGCTCGCCGCCGTCGTCACCGAATTCGGGACCGCCGACGAGCGCGCGACGGCGCTCGCCGAGGCCGCGGTGAAGGCGATTCCGTACGGTTTGGTCCGCGATTACATCGCCCGCGCGGCACCGATTCCCGACTGGATCGACGAGGTGACCGCGACCGCCACCGGCGCGGTTCTGGAGCGGTTCCGTTCCCGATCTTGACGACACGCGGCACGAAATCCAGCGACACGCGGGGAATTTCGGGAAAGTCCCTGGTCGGGCATCACCGGGTTTGCCGTGCCGCTGACCACGCCGCACGCAACCTGGTGGCTAACATCGCCCATATCGGTAAAACCGCAGGTGGGGGTGTATTTTTCGAATTCGGCGGTACGATCGGTGCGGAGGAATCGGTGGTTACCGCATCGGGCCCGCGCGCCCCATACGGCATCCGTAATCCTGCCCTGACCTGGGGGTCGGGTTCGCAATCGGCGGGCGTCGTGGGTACGGTCGCACAGACCGTCCGGGTAACCGGCGGTAGATCTAGCAATGAACGATGAGACGGAGGAACCGTGGCCCTTCCCCAGCTGACTGACGAGCAGCGCGCCGCTGCTTTGGAGAAGGCGGCTGCCGCTCGCCGTGCTCGGGCGGAGCTCAAGGAGCGCCTGAAGCGTGGCGGTACCAACCTGAAGCAGGTCCTCACCGACGCCGAATCCGATGAGATTCTCGGCAAGATGAAGGTCTCTGCGCTGCTCGAGGCTCTGCCGAAGGTGGGCAAGGTCAAGGCTGCCGAGATCATGACCGAGCTGGAGATCGCCCCTACCCGGCGTCTCCGTGGCCTGGGCGACCGTCAGCGCAAGGCGCTGCTGGCTCGCTTCGACTTCGACGCCTGATTCAGGTGGTCGAACACACGCGGAAGGGTCGGCTGGTTGTACTGGTCGGCCCCTCGGCCGTGGGTAAGTCCACGGTCGTGCGGTGCGTGCGGGAACGCCTGCCCGAACTGGTCTTCAGTGTGTCGGCGACGACCCGGGCCCCCCGGCCCGGGGAAGTCGACGGCCGTGACTACCGTTTCGTTTCCCGAGCGGAATTCGACGCCATGATCGAGGCGGACGAACTGCTCGAATGGGCAGACATCCATGGGGGGCTGCAGCGATCGGGCACCCCCGCGGCTCCGGTGCGGGAAGCACTGGCAGCCGGACATTCGGTACTGATCGAAGTCGACCTGGCCGGTGCACGGTCGGTCCGGCAGGCGATGCCGGAAGCGCTGCTGGTGTTTCTCGCGCCGCCGAGCTGGGAGGAACTGGTCTCGCGGCTGCGTTCGCGCGGCACCGAGACGCCCGAGGTGATCGAGCGCAGGCTCGAGACCGCCCGGGTCGAATTGGCGGCCTGTGACGAGTTCGACACGGTCATCGTGAACGCCGAGGTGACGACCGCCTGCGAGCAGTTGGTATCGTTGTTCGTTAGCACAAATTCGAGTTCTTGACCCACTAACCCCGCAGGAGCCTCCCCTAGTGAGTACGGACACCGCAGCCGCGCCCGCGTACGACACCCCGATCGGCCTCACCAACCCGCCGATCGACGAGCTGCTCGAGCGCACCTCGTCCAAGTACGCCCTGGTGATCTACGCGGCCAAGCGCGCGCGTCAGATCAACGATTACTACAACCAGCTCGGTGACGGCATCCTCGAGTACGTCGGCCCGCTGGTCGAGCCCGGCCTGCAGGAGAAGCCGCTGTCGGTCGCC
This sequence comes from Nocardia sp. NPDC058497, assembly GCF_042720195.1. Classification (NCBI taxonomy): domain Bacteria; kingdom Bacillati; phylum Actinomycetota; class Actinomycetes; order Mycobacteriales; family Nocardiaceae; genus Nocardia; species Nocardia sp. NPDC058497. Next base: position 4,052 of record NZ_JBHXMY010000034.1, read on the forward strand.
ATGCGCGAAATCCACTCCGACCTGCTCGAGCACACCGAGGGCGAGTGACCATCTCTTTTCCGGAGGCGTAGAGACCATGCGGATCGTCGTCGGGGTCAGCGGGGGCATCGCCGCTTACAAGGCGTGTGCCCTCGTTCGCCGGTTCACCGAGACCGGCCATCAGGTGCGGGTGATTCCCACCGAGTCGGCCCTGGAGTTCGTCGGTAAGGCGACCTTCGAGGCGCTGTCCGGCCAGCCGGTGCACACCGGTGTGTTCGCCGACGTGCCCGAGGTGCCGCATGTCCGGATCGGCCAGGAGGCCGATCTCCTCGTCATCGCCCCCGCCACCGCGGATCTGATGGCGCGCGCCGCGCAGGGGCGCGCCGACGATCTGCTCACCGCCACCTTGCTGACGGCTCGATGTCCGGTGCTGTTCGCGCCCGCGATGCACACCGAGATGTGGGAGCATCCGGCGACGGTGGCCAATGTCGCGACGCTGCGCGCGCACGGCGCCAATGTCATGGAACCCGCGTCGGGCCGGCTCACCGGCACCGACACCGGTCCGGGCAGGCTGCCCGAGCCGGAGGAGATCTTCGGCCTGGCCTCGCTGCTGCTCGAACGCTCCGACGCGCTGCCCCGCGACCTGACCGGTCGCCGCGTGGTGATCACCGCCGGTGGCACCAGGGAACCGCTCGATCCCGTGCGTTTCCTCGGCAACCGTAGCTCGGGCAAGCAGGGCTACGCCCTGGCCAGGGTCGCCGCCCAGCGTGGCGCCCAGGTGACGCTGATCGCGGGCAACACCATCGAACTCGCGCCGCCCGCCGCCGTGGACCTGGTCCACATCACCACCGCCGACCAGCTCAAGACCGCGGTCGACAAGCACGCGCTCGGCGCCGACGCGGTGATCATGGCGGCCGCGGTGGCCGATTTCCGGCCCACCCACGTCGCCGCGGCGAAGATCAAGAAGGGCGCTGACGAGCCCGACGTGATCCCGCTGACCAAGAACGAGGACATCCTCGCCGGCTTGGTCGACGCCCGCACCGACGGCAGGCTCGCTGGCACCGCGATCGTCGGCTTCGCCGCCGAGACCGGGGACGACAACGGTGACGTGCTCACCCACGCCCGCGCCAAACTGGCCCGAAAGGGCTGCGACCTGCTCGTTGTCAACGCGGTCGGCGAGGGCAAGGCGTTCGAGGTCGACACCAACGACGGCTGGTTGCTCGGCGCCGACGGCACCGAACAGGCCCTGGATCACGGCTCGAAGGCGCTGCTGGCCAGCTGGGTGCTCGACGCGCTCGTCCCGCTGCTGCGCTGACCGGTTTAGGGTCCCCATACTTCGCGAGATCTGTTGCGCTGCAATGATCGTCGCGCAGTGTACTGCGTACGGACAGGGTCTGTGGGCGGCTTCGCCGGTTCGGTGAACAGTCCGGGCCAGTCTGTGTGCACTGCGCCACCTCGTCGGTGGTTTGGAATAGTCTTGATAAGGAACGAGTAACCCGTTGAGGGAGAGGGAATAACTGTGCGTACGACAGGTAGTCGGCTATTCACCAGTGAGTCCGTGACCGAAGGTCACCCGGACAAGATCTGTGACGCGATCAGCGATTCCATCCTCGATGCGTTGCTCGCGGAGGACCCGAGCAGCCGGGTCGCGGTGGAAACCCTGGTGACCACGGGTCAGGTCCATGTGGCGGGCGAGGTCACCACCTCGGCCTACGCCGATATCCCGCGGATCGTCCGGGAGAAGGTCCTCGAGATCGGATACGACTCCTCCGCAAAGGGATTCGACGGCAACTCCTGCGGTGTCAACATCGCGATCGGCGCCCAGTCGCCCGATATCGCGCAGGGTGTCGACACCTCGCACGAGGCGCGCGTCGGCGGTTCCGACGACGCGATCGAGCGCCAGGGCGCCGGTGACCAGGGCCTGATGTTCGGCTACGCCACCACCGACACGCCCGAGCTGATGCCGCTGCCGATCGCGCTCGCGCACCGGCTCTCGCGCAAGCTCACCGAGGTCCGCAAGTCCGGCGTGCTGCCGTACCTGCGTCCCGACGGCAAGACCCAGGTCACCATCGAATACGACGGTGACCGCCCGGTCCGCCTCGACACGGTCGTCATCTCCACCCAGCACGCGGCCGATATCGACCTGGACAACCTGCTCGCGCCCGATATCCGCGCGAAGGTCCTCGACGCCGTCGTCGGCGACCTGGAGCTGCCCAGCCTGGACACCTCCGACATCCGGCTGCTGGTCAACCCGACCGGCAAGTTCGTGCTCGGCGGCCCGATGGGCGACGCGGGCCTGACCGGCCGCAAGATCATCGTCGACACCTACGGCGGCATGGCCCGCCACGGTGGCGGCGCGTTCTCCGGCAAGGACCCGTCGAAGGTGGACCGCTCGGCCGCCTACGCCATGCGCTGGGTCGCCAAGAACGTCGTGGCCGCCGGGCTGGCGGAACGGGTCGAGGTGCAGGTCGCGTACGCGATCGGCAAGGCGGCCCCGGTCGGCCTGTTCGTCGAGACCTTCGGCACCGAGAAGGTGGACCCGGTCCGCATCTCGGCCGCCATCTCGGAGGTCTTCGACCTGCGTCCGGGCGCGATCATCCGCGACCTGGACCTGCTGCGCCCGATCTACGCGCCGACCGCGGCCTACGGCCACTTCGGCCGCACCGATGTCGACCTGCCCTGGGAGCACACGGACCGCGCCGACAAGCTGCGCGCGGCCGTCGGCCTGTAAGACTCACCGCCCGCGTGGCAGCGGACGACACAATGACAGCAGCGGGACACCCGATCGCCCGGGTGCTCCCGCTGCTGTCGCCTGCGCACCTGGACCGCGACTTCGACTACCTGGTGCCGCCGGAACTGGACGAGATCGCCCAGCCCGGTGTGCGGGTCCGCGTCCGTTTCGCGGGCCGCCTGGTCGACGGATACCTACTCGAACGGCTCCCGCGCAGCGACCACACCGGCAAGATGGTCAAGCTCGAACGCGTCGTCTCCCCGGAACGCGTCCTCACCCCGGAAATCCTGCGCCTGGCCACCACCGTCGCCGCCCGCTACGCGGGCACCCGCGCCGACGTCCTGCGCCTGGCCATCCCACCCCGCCACGCCCGCACGGAAGCGGGGGCGACCAAGAAGCCCACTGCCGCAACGGAATCGATATCCGATGCGCACGCAGCTGACGCAGCTGACGCAGCTGACGCAGCAGGCGCAGCAGGCGCAGCTGACGCAGCAGGCGCAGCAGGCGCAGCTGACGCAGCAGGCGCAGCAGGCGCAGCTGACGCAGCAGGCGCAGCTGACGCAGCAGGCGCGGCCCACGCGCCTGACACTGCCGACGCGGCCGATGCGACGCCGTCGGCGACCCCGAACCTGCCGGCAGACGGTCGCGGTCAGCACCCGGTGAGCGAGCAGTCCGCGGTGGGGCCGCGGCAGTCCGCAGCTGATGCAGCCGTCGACGCTGTGCCCGACGAACGGTTGCCATCGCGATCGGCGGCACCGCGAGAATCGTCGGCTCACTATCAAGGGCCGAACGACGAACCGCGGGCCGAGCCCGGAGCGCGGGTGGGGACGGAGCAGCGGCGGGCGACGTCCGGTTCGTACGGTGAAACATCCAGCGCGGTAACGGAACCGGGCGTCGACACGTCGGCGTGGGGTCGCTATGTGCACGGCGAGGCGTTCGTCGGCGCGCTGCGGCAGCGCAGGGCGGCACGCGCCGCCTGGCAGGCACTGCCGGGGGAGGACTGGGCGGCGCGCCTGGCCGAACTCGCCGCGACTGTGGTGGCCGGTGGGCGCAGTGCGGTGCTGATGGTGCCGGATCAGCGTGACCTGGATCGGTTGCTCGCCGAATGTGTTCGGCTGGTGGGGGATTCGGCAGTCGGGTTGTCGGCGGGGCTGGGACCCGCGGCGCGGTACCGGCGGTGGCTGGCGGTGTTGCGCGGGCAGGCCCGCATCGTGGTCGGCACCCGCGCAGCCGTGTTCGCGCCCGCGCAGGACCTCGGGCTGATCGCGATCTGGGACGACGGTGACGACACCTATGCCGAACCGCGCGCCCCGTATCCGCACGCTCGCGAGGTGGCGATGCTGCGCGCCCACGAGACCGGCGCTGCCTTCGTCGCCGCCGGTTTCGCCCGGACGGCCGAGATCCAGGCGGTGGTCGAATCCGGTTGGGCCCGTGATCTTCTCGCTGAGCGGCAGGTGCTACGCGAGGTGATGCCGCGGATCAGCGCGCCCGGTGACACCGACTTCGCGCTGGAACGGGACGCGCTGGCGCGGGCGGTACGGATGCCCGGTGTCGCCTTCGCGGCAGCGCGCGCGGCGCTCAAGGAGAACGCCGCGGTGCTGGTCCAGGTGCCGCGGCGTGGGTACGTCCCCTCGCTGGCCTGCGCGAAATGCCGGACGCCTGCCCGCTGTCGGCACTGCAACGGGCCGCTGTCGCTGCCGCAGTCCGCCGACGGCCAGGCGGCGAGCCCGCAGTGCAAGTGGTGCGGCATTACCGAAGCCGCCTTCCGCTGTCAGGCCTGTGGGGCGCGCGCCTTGCGGGCGATGGTGATCGGGGCGGCGCGCACCGCCGAAGAACTCGGCCGGGCGTTTCCTGGTGTGCCGATCCGGGGCTCGGGTGGCGGGGAGGTGATCGACACCGTCGAGCCGGGCGCGCAGGTGGTCGTCGCCACGGTCGGCGCCGAACCGCTCGTGCGCGGCGGCTACGGGGTGGCGCTGTTGCTCGACGGCTGGGCCCTGCTCGGCCGGGCCGACCTGCGGGCGAGCGAGGACACGCTGCGCCGCTGGATGGGCGCCGCCGCCCTGGTCCGCCCGCGCGGGCAGGTCATCGTGATGGCCGAACCGGCCCTGCCCACCGTCCAGGCGCTGGTCCGCTGGGACCCGGTCCACCATGCCGCCGCCGAACTCGAGGCGCGTGCCGAGGTCGGGTTCCCGCCCGCCGTGCGCTTGGCGGCCGTGGACGGGACGTCCGCCTCGATCGCCGAATTCCTCGACGCGGCGGCGCTGCCCGACGGCACCGAGGTGCTCGGTCCGGTCCCGCTGCCCCCGACGGCACGGAAACCGTTCTCCGGCAGCGACTCTCCGGCTGAGGTCGAACGCATGCTGCTGCGGGTCGGCCGATCCGCGGGTGGGCCCTTGGCTCGCGCCCTGACCGCCGCCCAGGCGGTCCGCAGCTCCCATCGATCCGACGACCCGCTACGGGTGCAAGTCGACCCGGTCGACATCGGCTGACCGGCCTGCACTCGGGTCGCCGACCCGGTGACGGGCGGACGCGGGCGACGAGCGCCCTCCGGATTCGCCGGCCGCGGGCCCGGTCGACGTCGGCTGCCGGTGTGCGCTCTGGTCGCCGGTGCGGTGACGGGGTGGACTCGGGCGAGCGCCCGCACGATTCGCCGGCCGCGGGCCAGGTCGACGTCGGCTGCCGGTGCGCTCTGGTCGCCGGCGCGGTGACCGGGTGGACTCGGGCGAGCGCCCGCCGGATTCGCCGGCCGCGGGCCCTGTCCTACCATGACCTCGGGTGAGCGGAGAGGATCGTGGTGGAGTTCTTCACGACGCACGACGGGATGTACGTGGCGAGCGATCTGGCGGTGAGCCGCTGGTCGCCGAACCAATTGCACGGCGTCGCGGTGTGTGGCCTGCTCGCGCTGGAGGCCGAGAAGCACAGTCCGGGAACGGGATTCGTGCCGGCGCGGATCTCGGTCGATCTGTTCCAGCAGGTCACCCGGGAACCGATCACGCTGCACAGTGCCGTGGTGCGGGCAGGCAACCGCATCAAGGTCGTCGATTCCTGGCTGGTCCAGCAGGATCAGACGCGGGCCAGGGCGACCGTGACCTTCCTGGCCGCCACCGACGATCCACCGGGAACGGTCTGGCAGCCGCCACGGACGCTGCCTGCCCCCGCGGAACGCCGTGACGATCCGCAGGGCGCCGCACCGCTGTTCAAGTCAGGTGACTCCGACTGGATCACCGACTTCGGTGCCGCTCGCGACGCCGAGCGCAAAGTCACCTGGCAGAACCTGCCACAACTGGTGGCCGGGGAACCGTTCACTCCGTTCCAGCGCGCCGCCGCCACCGGTGACCTCACCAACCTCGTCTGCCACTGGGGTTCGCGCGGCGTCGGCTACATCAACGCCGACATGACGCTGACCCTGTCCCGCCTGCCGGTGGGTCCGGAACTCGGCATGCAGGCCCTCGACCATGTCGGGAACGCCGGTGTCGCCGTGAGTACCGCGACCATGTACGACCGCGAAGGCCCGCTCGGCACCTGCGTGATCACCGCCGTGGCCAATGACCGGCGCCGCTCGGTCCCCGTCCCTCGCGGCGAACCGGTGCCCGCGACCGCCGAGGGCTGACACGCGGGCCCGATGAATTCGCGCGGTCGGCGTCGTCTGCACTGATGACGGCGCGCGCCCGCGCGTCCCTGGCCCGTGTCCCGGAGGTCCCCTTGGCGAACACCCTGTCTCGTGACGAACTCTGGGCGTTGGCGCACGCCGAACGGGCGGCCCTGGCCGAGGACCTCGCCGTTCTGACAGATGAGCAGTGGGCGCGGCCGTCGCTGTGCGGGAACTGGGTGGTCGAGGAGGTCGTCGCCCACCTCACCGCGGCGGCGAGTATCGGCAGGCTGCGCTGGCTGCGCAGTGTCCTCGGCGCCCGCTTCGACTTCGACCTGCACAATGCCCGGCGCCTGGCCGAACACCGTGGGGCCACACCCGCCGAGACCCTCGCGCTGTTCCGGGCGATCATCACCAGCACTACCGCGGCGTCCGGGCACACGGCGGCCTGGCTCGGCGAGGTCGTCGTCCACGGGCAGGACATCCGCCGACCGCTCGGGCTGTCCGCCACCCCCTCGACGGAGGTCGCCACCGCGGTCGCCGACTTCTACGCGAGCCGCGATTTCACCGTGCCCAGCAAGACCACCATCGCCGGCCTGTGCCTGGAAGCCACCGACGGGCCCTTCGCGACGGGCGCCGGTCCGCTGGTCAGCGGTCCGACGATTGCGCTGGTCATGGTCATGGCAGGCCGCATAGCCTGTGCCGACGAGCTGACCGGGCCCGGCCTGCCAACGCTGCGTACCCGCCTGAGCGCTGGTACCGCCGACATGGCGTGAGCTGTGCCGGACCACGCTGTGGCGGACCACGCTGTGCCGGGCCACGCTGTGTCGGCGTCGGACCCGCTCAGCGGTACATCGCGCACTGCCGCAGCGCCCACTCCGCGTAAGAGGTCGCCGGGCGGCCGAGCACCCGCTCGATATCACCGCTGACCTGCTGTTCCTCGGTGGTGGGCGTGCCCAGGATGGTCAGCGTGTGGTCGGCGACCGCTTCCGGCATGAACCGCAGCATGTTCTCCTTCGCCTGGGCCGCGGTGAGTTCGACGAAGCTGATGGGCTCATCGATGGCCGTGGCGATCGCGGCCGCCTGTTCGCGCGGGGTCACCGTGGCGGGGCCGGTCAGCGTGTAAGCGCGACCGGTGTGCCCGTCCTCGCGAAGAGCAGCCGCCGCGACCGCGGCGATGTCTCCCGGATCGACCGCGGGCAGGCCGACATCGCCGAACGGAGCGGCGACGGTTCGCGACGTCCGCACCGGTTCGATCCAGGCATAGGTGTTGGAGAAGAACCCACCCGGCCGCAGCGCGGTCCACTCGAGATCGGACTCCGCCAGTGCCTGCTCGAAGGCGATCGTCCGCGCGTACCCGGCGGAGGCAGGCCGGGTCACCGCGCCCTGCGAGGACACGAACACCACCCGGCGGACACCGGCGGCGGAGACGGTTTTCACGACCTGGGCGGGTTCTGGCCCGGTCATGAGCTGCTCACCGGTGATCAGCAGGAACAGCGCATCCGCACCGCGCAGGACGGGGGAGAGGCTGTCGAGGTCGCCCAGATCGGCCACGCCGTGTTCGACGCCCGCGGGCAGGTCGACGGGGTTGCTGCCCCGAGAGACCGCCCGGACCTGTTCGCCCGACTCGGCGAGCAAGCCGACCAGCTGACGGCCGATATTGCCGGTGGCCCCGGTGACAACGATCATGAGAACTCCTTGAGTTAGTTAGCTGACTAACTCAACATAGCAAGGCCTGACCGGGCTGTCTATAGTTAGTTGCATGACTGACTCAGTGACCCCGCCGAAGATCGGGAAACGGGAACGGCTCGTCCACGCGGCCGCGCGGGTCTTCTACGAGCAGGGGATCGAGAAGACGACCATCGCCGACATCGCCACCGCGGCCGATGTGCCGGTCGGCAACGTCTACTACTACTTCAAGACCAAGGACCAGTTCGTCCAGGCTGTGATCGACACACACGCCGCGGTGCTCGGCGAGGTCATCGCGGGAATCGAGCCGCTGCCCGGCCCCGCCGAGCGGTTGAAGGCGATGGTCGCGAGCTGGGTGGACCAGCGCGAGCTGGCCGTGCGCTTCGGCTGTCCGACCGGCTCGCTGGCGGCCGAACTCGACAAGCGCGCCGATGCCTTCGGCGGCGAACCGGCGCGCCTGATGAGCCTGCTCATCGACTGGGCGCGGGCCCAGTTCGCCGAACTCGGCAGGCCCGATGCCGCCGAACTCGCCGTCGCCTTCGTTGCGGCCTATCAGGGAATCTCCTTGCTCACCAACACCTTCCGCGACCCCGAGCTGATGGTGACCGAGGGCGCGCGGCTGGAGCGCTGGATCGACGAGCTGGCCGGCCAGGGCTGACCTCACCCGGGTGGCGCCAGGAGCGTGGCGAGGGCACCCCTTGCGCTCGATGCATTGCCGATATATCGTCGATAGCGTCAAGAACAACGAGGGAGCCTGAGGAGGCTGTCATGCGCAACGCAGAGAATCGAGAATTCGGACACTTCGGCCGCGGTCGCGGACCCGGCCCCGCGGAATTCGGTCCCGATCGGCGGCAGTTCCGCCGGGGTGGGCGACACGGGCACGGTCCCGAGTTCGGACCGGGCTTCGGCCCAGGTTTCGGACCGGGTTTCGGTCCCGGCTTCGGTCGTGGACGCGGCCGCGGCGGCCGGGGCAGGCGCGGTGACGTGCGTGCCGCGGTGCTGCTGCTGCTCGTCGAGCGGCCCATGCACGGCTACGAGCTGATCCAGCAGATCCGCGAGCGGAGCGACGATGTCTGGCGTCCCAGCCCGGGGTCCATCTACCCGGCGTTGGCCCAGCTCGAGGACGAGGGTCTGGTGCTCATCGAGAAGGTGGCCGGTCGCAAGACCGCCCAGCTCACCGACGAGGGCAAGACCTATGTCGAGGCCAATCGCGAGGAGCTCGGTGACCCGTGGGCCGAGGTCAAGCAGGACATCGGCGCCCAGGCGCTGGACCTGCGCGGCCTGGTCGGACAGGTGATGGGCGCGGTCGGTCAGGTCGCCCAGGTCGGGACGGCGGAGCAGGCGGCCAAGGCGGCCGAGGTGCTCACCGAGACCCGCCGGGCCCTGTATCGCATTCTCGCCGAAGACGACATCACGCCCGGGGGCGACACCACTTCCGAGAAGTGAGCTCCCGGTGCGGGATCGGCGCCGCCGCGGCCCCCATAATTCGGGGCATCCGTACCCCGTTTATGGAGGTGCGAAACCCACTCCGAGGGTGTATTTCTTTGGGATATGGGACAGCGGCGGCGCAGGCGGGTTTGGGGAGTGGCACAAAAGCGACGGGCGGGCGCGATCGCGTTAGCCGTCGCCGCGGTCTTCGGGAGCATGGCCTCGCCCGCCGGAGCCGAACCCGCGGGGTACCGGCCTGCCGTCGTGCCGAACCAAGAGGGTCCACGCCAGACTGACCACCTCACCGCGGCACGCTATCTCGATACGCATCCGGGCGCGGTTCCGGTGGGGGTCAACAACTTCGGCTGTAAGCCGACCGCCGAACATCCGCGTCCGGTGGTGCTCGTGCACGGTACCGATTCCAGTGCGTACTCCGATTGGGCGGGGATCGGTCCGCAGCTCGTCGATGCGGGGATGTGCGTGTTCGCCCTGAACTACGGTGGCGCGCCCGGCGCCGACACCTACGGCACCGAGGACATGCGGATCAGCTTCGCCCAGCTCGCGGCGTTCGTCGACGACGTGCTCGCGGTGACCGGTGCGGCGAAGGTCGACCTGGTCGGCTTCTCGCAGGGCGCGAACGTCAGCCGGTTCTACGTCAACAAGCTCGGGGGAGCGCCGAAGGTCGGCACCTGGGTCGGGCTCGCCTCGCCCAGTTACGGCGGGGTCATGTACGGACTCGTGCCGGTCGGCCAGGCTGTCCCCGGCATGATGGATGTCTACGCGAAGGTCACCTCGACGGCCGCGGTCCAGCAGGCGCAGGGTGAACCGCTGATGGTCGAGCTCAATGCCGGTGGCGACACCGTGCCCGGCCCCCGCTACGTCACCGTCGGCAGCCGGGTCGACGAGATGATCCAGCCCTTCGAGAACATCGCCCTGCACGGCGCGGGCGCGGAGAACCTCGTCCTGCAGGACCTGTGCTCCGACGACCTGACCGGCCATTTCCACCTGGTCTACGACCCCTTCGTGCAGCAGCTGCTGCTGCGGGTCCTCGACCCGGCCCACGCGCCGGCGCCGGTCTGCCAACCGGTCTCGCTCGGCACCGGCATCCCACAGGTGATCATCGCAGGCAACTCCTGACGGCCACGCCGGTCGGGAGCACCGGCCGCGGTCACTAGAATGGGCTGACCGCACTTCGTCCAGCCGGGAGCCGCCGCGTGACCATTCAGCCCGTTCGCCTGTTCGGCGATCCGATTCTGCGTTCCCGTGCGGATGCGGTCACCGAGTTCGGCGCCGAGCTCGGCCAGTTGATCGCCGACCTCACCGAGACCATGCACGACGACGGTGGGGTCGGGATGGCGGCGCCGCAGATCGGGGTCGGGCTGCGGGTGTTCGTCTACGACACCGGTGACGCCGCGGGACACGTGGTGAATCCGGAATGGACGGCGATCGGCGAGGACGAGCAGGTCGGGCCCGAGGGCTGCCTGTCGATTCCCGGGGTGCGCTACGACGTGCGTCGCGCCCTGCGGGTGCGCGTCACCGGCGTCGACAGTGCCGGTGTGCCCGTGGAATTCGAGGCTGACGGACTGCTCGCGCGCTGCGTGCAGCACGAGACCGATCACCTCGACGGCGTGCTGTTCGTGAACAAGCTCGAGCCTGCCGACCGCAAGGACGCGATGCGCACCATCCGCGAATCCGATTGGTTCCGTGCCGGAATCACCGTCCGCGAGTCCAGCGGTGTCGGCGGTGGCCGCTGATGCGCGTCGTCTTCGCAGGAACACCCGAACCCGCGGTGCCGTCGCTGCGCAGGCTGATCGAGAGCGAGCGCCACGAGGTCGTCGCCGTGATCACCCGCCCCGACGCCGTCGCCGGCCGCGGCCGCAAGATCATGCGCTCGCCGGTGGGACAGCTCGCCGACGAACACGGCATCCAGGTGCTCACCCCGCGCAAGCCCGCCGAGCCCGAGTTCGTCGCGGCGCTGACCAACCTGGCCCCGGACTGCTGCCCCGTGGTGGCCTACGGCGCGTTGCTGCCCCAGCAGGTGCTCGACATCCCCACCCACGGCTGGATCAACCTGCACTTCTCGCTGCTGCCCGCCTGGCGTGGCGCGGCGCCGGTGCAGGCGGCCATCGATGCCGGTGACGACATGACCGGCGCGTCGACCTTCCTCATCGAGGCGGGCCTTGACACCGGCCCGGTGTACGGCGTGATGACCGAGAAGGTCGGCGTCACCGACACCGCGGGCGAGCTGCTCGCCCGGCTGGCCGAGGCGGGCGCCGTCCTGCTGGACAAGACCCTCGACGGCGTGGAAGACGGGACGCTGCAAGCGATTCCGCAATCCGGCGACGGCGTGTCCTACGCGCCGAAGGTGACCGTGGAAGCGGGCCGGATCCGGTTCGACGAGACCGCACTGGCCATCCACCGCCGTATCCGCGCCGTCACCCCGGCGCCCGGCGCGTGGACCGAGATGAACGGACTGCGCCTCAAGCTCGGCCCGGTGGAGATGGTGGAGGAAACCTTGCCCGAACGCGAGATCGAGGTGCGCAAGTCCGGCGTCTTCGTCGGCACGTCGACCACAGCGGTCCGTCTCGGCCAGGTCCAGCCACCCGGCAAGAAGATGATGAACGCCCTGGACTGGGCCCGCGGCGCACGTCTCGCCCCCGGCACGGTGATCGGATGAGCGCGTCGGATCGCAGGCGTCGGCGGGAAGCCGACCAGCGCAGTGGCACAACACCGCGCGACGAACGCAAGGTCACGGGTAAGAACGTCGACGGTGGCTGGGCGGCCCGCGCGGCCAAGGGCGGCGGCACCGTACGAGCGGGCGGCGGAACCTCGCAGCGCTCCGGTGGTTCGCGCCAGCCGGACGATCGTGGCGACGCCGGTCGCGGTGCGAGTGGCTGGCAACGTGACGACCGTGGTCGCGGTGCGGGTGATTCGCGCGGCGGCGGCGAGCGTGGTCGTGGTGCCGATGACTCGCGTGGCGGGGATTTCCGCGGTCGCGGCGAGGGTGATCGGGGTCGTGTTGACGAGCGTCGCTCGGACGATCGTGGTGGCGCCGGACGCTCCGGTGCGCGTGCGGGCGGCGGTCGTGACGACGATCGGCGAGGCCGTGATGAACGATCTGGCGGCCCCCGGTCGGGTGGTCCCCAGGGCCGCGGCAGTGCGACCGGTGGTCGGGCTGCCGCGGATCGTGCTGCGCGCGAAGGGGATTCGCGTTCTCGCGGTGCGGGATCCGGTCGCGACAGTGGTCCGCGCTCGGGTGGCGATGCCGCCCGCGGTGGCAAGCGGTCCGCCGGTGAGCGTGCCGGCGGTCAGGGCGCGGATCGCAGGCGTGAGGATCGGCCGGACCCGAGTGTGCCGAGCCCGCGTAAGCGGCGCGGTGAACCCGTCGATCCGGCGAGGGAAGTGGCACTCGATGTGCTGCGGGCGGTGCGGGAGCGCGATGCCTACGCCAACCTGGTACTGCCGAAGTTGTTGCGGGAGCGCAAGATCAGCGGGCGTGATGCCGCGTTCGCGACCGAACTCACCTATGGCGCGTGCCGTTCGCAGGGGCAGCTCGATGCGGTGATCGCGGCGTGCGCGGGGCGGCCGGTGGCCGAGATCGACGGGCCGATCCTCGATATTCTGCGGCTCGGGGTCTATCAGCTGCTGCGGACCCGTACCAGCGCGCATGCCGCCGTCGACACCTCCGTCGATCTGGCGCGTGCCGAATTCGGCCAGGGCCGTGCCGGTTTCGTGAACGCGGTGCTGCGCCGGGCGGGGGAGAAGACGGTCGAGGAGTGGGTGGCCGAGCTGGCGCCCGCCGATCCCGTCGGCGGCCTCGCCTTCGAATACGCCCACCCGACCTGGATCGCCCAGTCCTTCGCCGATGCCCTCGGCGCGCAGGCGGGCGAACTGGGTGCGCTGCTGGCCGCCGACGACGAGCGCCCGGTCGTGCACCTGGTCGCGCGGCCCGGTGAGATCACCGCCGAAGAACTCGCCCTGGTCACCGGCGGCGAGGAAGGCCGCTGGTCGCCCTATGCGGTGTACCTCGAAGGCGGCGACCCCGGTCAGCTCGAACCTGTCCGCGAAGGCATCGCCGCTGTCCAGGACGAGGGCAGTCAGCTCGTCGCCGTCGCGCTGACCAAAGCACCGCTGAACGGCCCCGACGCGGGCCGCTGGCTCGATCTCTGCGCAGGTCCCGGCGGCAAGGCGGCCATGCTGGGCGCGCTGGCCACGATCGACCTGTTCACCGTCGACGCCGTCGAGCCTGCCGAGCACCGGGCCGAACTGGTCCGCAAGTCCACCCGTGGACTGCCCGTCACCGTGCACGTCGCCGACGGCCGGGACAGCGGCCTGACCCCCGGCTACGACCGCATCCTCGTCGACGCCCCCTGCACAGGCCTCGGCGCGCTGCGTCGTCGCCCCGAGGCCCGCTGGCGGCGCACCCCCGCCGATGTGCCGGAACTGGTCACCCTGCAGCGCGAACTGCTCACCGCCGCCTGGGACCTGCTGCGCCCCGGCGGCGTGGTCGTGTACTCGACCTGCTCACCGCACCTGCCGGAAACCGTCGCGGTCGTCGGCGATTTCGTCCGCCGCTCCGGCGCCGAACAACTCGACACCCGCGAGTTGCTCCCCGGCGTCACCGACCTCGGCGACGGCCCGTCGGCCCAGCTGTGGCCCCACCGCCACGGCACCGACGCGATGTTCCTCGCGGCCCTGCGCAAACCGATCGACTAGCGAATGGCGGGCTGTGACGCGCACGTCGTAGCCCGCCGACACGTGACATTCGTCCAATCGCCCGGCGCCCGAACAGGCGCAGAATCAGGGCATGGCGATGACGTGGGAGCAGGTGGTGGCGATGGCGACGGCGCTGCCGGGTGTCGAGGAGGGCACCTGGTGGCGCAGTCCCGGGCTCAAAGTCGGCGGGAAGGGATTCGCGCGGTTGCGGGTCGAGGCCGAGGGTGGGCTGGCATTGCTGTGTGAGCCGGGGGAGAAGGAAGCCCTCCTGGCTTCCGGTGATCCGGCGTTCTATACGACACCGCACTACGACAGGAGCCCGTACGTTCTCGTCGATCTCGCGGTGGTCGACGCCGACCAGCTCGCCGAACTTCTCGACAGCGCCTGGTGGCTGCGGGCGCCCGCCGGGCTGCGGCGCGAACGGCAGGGCGCGTAGGGACGTCGTCGTCCCGGTGACCTCAGTCCCGTTCCGACAATTCGCGCAGGCGGGCAAGGGTTTTCGCGAGGATTCGCGAGACGTGCATCTGGGAGATCCCCAGCTGGGACGCGATCTGAGTCTGCGTCATCGACTCGAAGAAGCGCATCGTCAGAATGCGGCGTTCGCGTTCGGGCAGGCCCGCCAGCAGCGGACGCACCGCGATGTATTCCTCGACCCGGTCGAACTGCGATTCTTCCTCGCCGAGGGTGTCGAGCAGGGAGGCATCGCTGTCGCGCCCGACCGAGGCGGCATCGATCGAGGTGGGCTGATACGCGTTGCCCGCGATCACCGCCTGGGTGACCTCGTCGGGGTCGACGTCGAGTTCGGCCGCGATCTCCTTCGCGGTCGGGGAGCGACCGAGCCGCTGCGACAGCTGATCGACCGCTGCCCCGATGCGTAGGTGGGTCTCCTTGACTCGCCGGGGAACTCGCATCGCCCAGGTGTTGTCACGGAAGTAGCGCCTGACCTCACCCATGATGGTCGGCACCGCGAAGGACAGGAAGTTCGAGCCGCGGCTCAGATCGAACCGGTCCACCGCGTGCACCAGGCCGACGCGCGCCACCTGCGACAGATCGTCGAACGGTTCGCCGCGCCCGCTGAACTTCCTGGCGATGTGATCGGCCAGCGGAATGCACCGGTTGATCAGCGCGTCCCGGGCGACCGCGTGCGCGACGCTGCCGGGTTCGGTCGCCGCGAGACGCTCGAACAGCGCGCTGACGTCGTCGTAGCCGGATACCGGCTCCTCGGCCTCGGCGACGATCTCCTCGGCCGGGTTCTCCGCTACGGCGCCGTTGTCGGCGGCCTGCGGTTCGGCGCGGGTTTCCTGGTCGGGCTTGTGGTCTTCGGTGGTGTCCTCGCCGTGCACTACGCCTTCCCCCGGACCCGACGGAATCGGACCGTCGTCGGATAACCGGACACGACCGTGTCGAAGCCCTGCTGGTCGGCGCTCACCTCGTCGCTGAGCGTACGCAGCACATGCCAGCCGAAGCTGCGCTGATCGGGCATGCCCTCGGCCGCGGCGACGCCGTCGACCCGCACCATCAGTTCGCTGTCACCGACGACGAATTCGCAGGTCAGCATCGAACCAGGCGCCGCGATCGCGATGAGCGTCGAGCACACCTCGTCCACTGCCAGGCGCACGTCGGCGACCTCGTCGAGGGTGAAATCGCTGAGCAGGACCAGGGTTTCGGCCAGTCCGCGCAGGATCGGCAGCTGGGTCAACGAAGCTGCTACGCGAATCTCCACCGGGGCGCTGAACAGCCCTTGTTCCGCCGAAATATTGGTCACTCTATGGAGGCTACCCACATCTCGGCAGGGCAATCACCATTTGGTCGCTACACTTGCGCGCTGTGTCCACACCGACGTTCTCCCGCCCGGCCAAGCCGATGATCGCCCCGTCCATCCTGTCTGCGGACTTCGCGAACCTGGCTGCCGAGGCGGCCGCTGTCGAAGGCTGCGACTGGCTCCACGTCGACGTCATGGACGGCCATTTCGTGCCGAACCTCACACTCGGCCTGCCGGTCGTGCAGAGCCTGCTCAAGGCCACCGACATCCCCTTCGACTGCCACCTGATGATCGACGACCCCGGCCGCTGGGCGCCGGGCTACGCCGAGGCGGGCGCCTACAACGTCACCTTCCACGCCGAGGCGACCGACGACCCGATCGCGGTGGCCCGCGACATCCGTGCCGCGGGCGCCAAGGCCGGACTGTCGGTGAAGCCGAACACGCCGATCGAGCCGTACCTCGAGATCCTGCGCGAGTTCGACACCCTGCTGGTGATGAGCGTCGAACCAGGTTTCGGCGGGCAGTCGTTCATTCCGGGCGTGCTGGAGAAGGCGCGGATCGTGCGCAATCTGGTCGACGCGGGCGAACTGCAGCTCGTCGTCGAAATCGACGGTGGCATCAACCTCGACACCATCGAGCAGGCCGCCGCGGCGGGCATCGATTGCTTCGTCGCCGGCTCGGCGGTCTACAACACCGCCGATCCCGGTGCGGCCGTGCAGACGCTGCGCAGCATCGCGACTGCCGTCTGGCAGCCGTAGGTCCCGAATTCGATCAGAGCGAGCGGAGTTTGCGGGTGCCCAGCGCCCGCGCCGCTTCGATCACCGCGTATACCGGCGGCCGGATGTCGGCCGCCACGGGCGCCTGCACCCAGGTGCGGTAGCCGGTGCGTTCGTCGTCGGGTGAGGGCAGCACGATCTGGCTGCCGTGGCACGCGACCGTCGTGTAGAGCCGGAACAATTCGGCGGACGCGGTGGGGGTGAGGGTGTCGGGGCGGCACGGGCCGGTGAGGAAGGTCCAGCGCCTGGCCCGCGGGTGGTCGACGACCGGACCCGCGATCGCGGCACTGCGCAACCGGGCCTGCACCCGCTCGCCCAGATCGCCCGGCATGGTGACCGCGCCGTAGTGCGCGCCGATCAACAGCAGAATGCGGCGGGAATCTGGATCGATCGTCGCGGGCAGGTGCAGTTCCCGCCGATAGCGGACGCACCGAGTTTCCAGCGTGGAATCGACCAATGTGCTCACACGGCACCCCCACATGTATCGAACCTGTTGTGACCCACAGTGTTGTCTGACTTCCTGGAGTGGTGGACTATCCCTGGGTCGAACTGCCTGCGGCTGCCTTGCCGCGGGCCGAATGCGCCGCCGACCAGGCCGAGACGAATAGTTGAACAGCGGGAATCGGCGACATAACAATATTGCGTCAATGGCCCGCCCGGCGCAAGCATTCGAATCACCGTGTTTCCAGTTCGTAATTCAGGGTAAGTCCAGGTTAGGGCTGTTGGAGGAATGGTCGCGGCCGATTCTCCGAAAATAAGATTGAACAATTACCGCCGGAATGATTAACGGCGGGATTTCGTCATGTCGGTCTACATTCACCGCCGGATCGATGCACCGCTGTTCGTTTCCCTGGGTGTGACCGTGCCCGCGGTCCGATTCGACCCCGACCCGGGGGGGGGGGGTGGTGCCGGGGGGCGGCGCGTTTTCGGCCGGGGTGAGGCGCTCCCCGGCGCCACCGTCGCCGATTTCCATGCCGCGCTGCACGGAC
>NZ_JBHXMY010000035.1:0-21148 GCF_042720195.1 Nocardia sp. NPDC058497
CTCTTTTGTGGGGCTCAATCTATGGGGGGCGCCACCGGGCCGTTGGGGTCGGTGGCTGTGCGCCTCCCCCACCTCCTCCTGGATGCGCGCGAGCGGGCCACCGAGCTGGGCGCCGTTCCGGTGCCCGCTTCCGTCGGCGCCGTGCTGAGCATGTACGCGCAGATGCTGGGCGCCCGTGCCGTCGTCGAGGTGGGTACCGGCGCCGGGATCAGCGGATTGTGGCTGCTCGACGGCATGCGCGAGGACGGCACGCTCACCACGATCGACTCCGAGCCCGAGCATCAGCGCGCGGCCAAGGAGGCCTTCCGCACCGCCGAGATCCCGCCGGCGCGCACCCGGCTGATCAACGGCCGCGCACTCGACGTGCTACCCCGGCTCGCCGACGGCGCCTACGACCTCGTCTTCGTCGACGCGGCCCCGATGGAGCACCCGCTCTACGTCGAGCAGGGTGTCCGGCTGCTGCGCGAGGGCGGCGCGTTCATCCTGCACAACGCGCTGCTGGGCGGGCGCGTCCCCGATCAGAGCCAGCGCGACCCGGCCACCCAGGCGGTGCGCGCGGCGACCAGGGCCATCGCGGAGAATCCCGAGCTCACCAGCGTGCTGATTCCGATCGGCGACGGTCTGCTCTGCGCCTCGCGCGGTTGACACCGCGGCGCCAGCCGCCGACAGCAGAGCTAACCGACCCAGATCCCTTTGCCGACGGTGACCACGCCACCGTTGCTGACGGCGAACCGTTCGCGGTCGCGGTCCAGGTCGACGCCGATGATCTCGCCCTCGGCGACCACCACGTTCTTGTCCAGGATCGCGTGGCGCACCACCGCGCCCTTGCCGATCCGGACGCCGGGCATGAGCACGCTGCCCTCGACGGTGGCGCCGTCGTCGATCATCACGTTCGAGCTGAGCACCGAATTGCGGACGGTGGCCGCCGACAGGATCGAGCCGGCACCGACGATCGATTCCTGGGCGAGGCCGCCGCGGGCGAACTTGGCCGGCGGCAGGTTCTCCGCGGCGCCGCGGAGCGGCCAGTGAGTGTTGTAGAGGTTGAACACCGGGTGGACCGAGACCAGGTCCATGTGCGCCTCGTAGAAGGCGTCGATGGTGCCGACGTCGCGCCAGTAGCCGCGGTCGCGCTCGGTGGCGCCGGGCACGTCGTTGTCGGCGAAGTCGTAGACGGCGGCCTTGCCCGCCGCGACCAGCGTCGGGATGATGTCGCCGCCCATGTCGTGGTCGGAGTCGGAGTTCGCGGCGTCGGCGCGGATCGCGTCGACGAGCACGCGGGTGGTGAACACGTAGTTGCCCATCGACGCGAACGTCATATTCGGGTCGTCGGGCGTGCCGGGCGGGTGCGCGGGCTTCTCCAGGAACTGGGTGATCCGGCCCGACTCGTCGGAGTCGATGCAGCCGAACGCGCTCGCCTCGCTGCGCGGCACCCTGATGCCCGCGACGGTGACGCCCGCGCCGGAGGCGATGTGGCTGGCGACCATCTGCTCCGGGTCCATCCGGTACACGTGATCGGCGCCGAAGACGACGATGTAGTCGGGATCCTCGTCATAGATCAGATTGAGCGACTGCATGATCGCGTCGGCGCTGCCGGTGTACCAGCGCGGGCCGAGCCGCTGCTGCGCGGGCACCGGGGTGATGTACTCGCCGGTGAAGCCCGACAGCCGCCAGGTCTGCGAGATGTGGCGGTCCAGCGAATGCGACTTGTACTGGGTGAGCACGCACAGGCGCAGATAGCCCGCGTTGACGAGATTGCTCAGCACGAAGTCGATCAGCCGGTACGCCCCACCGAAGGGAACCGCGGGCTTGGCGCGGTCGGCGGTGAGCGGAAATAGGCGCTTGCCCTCGCCACCGGCGAGCACGATCCCGAGTACGTGCGGCTGGCTCCTCACCCTGCCAAAGTACAGGCTGGCCGCCACCACGGTGGCTCATGTCGACCCAAGGGTTTAATTTGGACCAGTGAGTTTTGGCACCGACAGCGAGCAGGCGCCGGCGGGATCGGTGCGAGTCGCCATGCTGACCCGGGAGTATCCGCCGGAGGTGTATGGCGGGGCGGGTGTGCATGTCACCGAGCTCACCGGCAGGCTGCGGGAACTGTGTGAGGTGACGGTGCATTGCATGGGCGCGCCGCGCCATGGGGCTGTCGTTCATCGGCCGGATCCTGAGCTGTACGCCGCCAATGCCGCGCTGCAGATGATGTCGGCGCAGCTGCGGATGGCCGATGCGGTGGGCGCGGTCGACGTGGTGCACTCGCACACCTGGTACGCGGGACTGGCAGGTCATCTCGCGGCGGCGCTCTATGGGATCCCGCATGTGCTCACCGCGCATTCGCTGGAACCGCGCAGGCCGTGGAAGGCCGAGCAGCTCGGTGGTGGATATCGGCTCTCGTCGTGGTCGGAGCGTAATGCGATGGAGTACGCCGACGCTGTCATCGCGGTGAGTGAGGGGATGCGGCACGACGTGCTCGACGCCTACCCCGCGATCGACCCGGACCGGGTTCACGTGGTGCACAACGGCATCGATGCGGGCATCTGGCATTCCGGCCCGCCCACGGGCGAGGAGATGCCGGTGCTGGAGCGCCTCGGGGTGCGTGCCGACCGGCCGATCGTGTCGTTCGTCGGCCGGATCACCCGGCAGAAGGGCGTCGGCCACCTGCTCGCCGCCGCCGCGGATTTCGACCCCGATATCCAGCTGGTTCTGTGCGCGGGCGCCGCCGACACCAGGGAACTCGAACTCGAGGTCGCGGACGCCGTCGACGGGCTGCAACGCAAGCGCGGCAATGTGTTCTGGGTCAAGGAGATGTTGCCCACCGAACAGGTTCGCCAGATTCTGGCCGCGTCAGCGGTTTTCGTCTGTCCCTCGGTCTACGAGCCGCTCGGCATCGTCAACCTGGAGGCGATGGCCTGCGCGACCGCGGTGGTGGCCTCCGATGTGGGTGGGATCCCCGAGGTCGTCGACGACGGAGTCACCGGTCGGCTGGTGCACTACGACGCCACCGAAACGGAAGAGTACGAACACGGCTTGGCCGCGGCGGTGAACGCGGTGGCGGGCGACCCGGCCCTCGCGGTCCGCTACGGCGAGGCAGGACGGGCGCGGGCCATCGCGGAGTTCGACTGGGCGCGCATCGCCGAACAGACCCTCGAGGTGTACCGGAGCGTGCTGCGCTAGGGCCTGGTTCACAGTCCGCCAACTGACTGCGCTGAGCATTCACTGATCGCTGCGATGGCCCGGATTTCGACTGATCGGCGGGATAGTGAACGTTCAGCGCATGGCTGAAGCGCGGGGACCGGTCGTCGAGGCTGTCAGCTGCGGTAATCGGTCAGGTCGGGATGTAGGACGACACCGTCACCGACGCGGTGACCTCGGTGATGTCCGGCAGGCTCGCGATACGGGGGTCGTCGGAGGGCGTCCCGTGGAAGGCGGACGGGCCCATCGCGATGACGTTCGTGACGTCGGCACGGGTGAGCTTCATCGGGAACTCGACGAGGGTGTGGGCGATGCGGGTGAAGGCGCCCGACAGGGAATCGGCCAGGCGGCGGTCCTTGTCGGGGTCGACTCGAACCATGTCGAGTGGGCCGACCAGCTCGCTCAGATGGCGGGCCGTGGGGGTGACGACGACGAAGCGGCCGCCGGGGGCCAGGACCCGGGCCACCTCGGTGGGGTTGCGCGGGGCGAAGACCGAGAGGACGCCCGCGAGGGTGTTGTCGCGGATCGGCAGGCCACGCCAGGCGTCGGCGAGTACCGAGGCCACGCGGGGGTGGGCACGAGCCGACCTGCGTGCGGCGGGCTTGGCGACATCCAGAGCGATGCCGCGCATCAGGGGATCGGCCTCGATGACCTGGGCCAGGTAGTAGCCGGTGCCCGCGCCGACCTCGAGGATCACTCCGCCGTGCGGCGGGCGCTCGGGGGCGGTGCCGCCGCGGTGTTCGGCACGGTCACGACCGGTGTCGTCGGTCGGCGCCGGGGCGTCATCGGCCGGTGCGGCGCCGAAGGCGTGGGTCGCCGCCGCGGCGATGGGCGCGAAGTGCCCGGTGCCCTGGAAGGCGGCGCGGGCGTCGAGCATGGCGGCGGTGTCGCCGGTCATCTTCGTCGACGCGCCGGTGAGCAGCCCGACATAGCCCTGCCGGGCGATGTCGAAGCTGTGTCCGGTACCGCAGCGCAGCGCGCGTTCGCGCGGTCGCAGTTCGTCTCCGCACACCGGGCAGGCCAGGGGGGCGGCCACCTCGGTGAGTGCCGTCAGCTGGTGACGCGCTTCAGTTCGTCACCGAGCGCCGCAGCCTCGTCCGGTGTGAGTTCGACGACCAGACGCCCGCCACCCTCGAGTGGAACCCGCATGACGATTCCACGACCTTCCTTGGTTGCCTCGAGGGGACCGTCCCCGGTACGGGGCTTCATGGCCGCCATCCTCTGCTCCCTCCAGATCTGCGCGGTCGAGTGCGCACCTGTTCTCTGGCTCGCCGGGTGTTCGGCGGGCCACACCGGTCCTATTCTTCCCTATTGCCGTCTCGGGCGGACACCTGAGTACGAAATGTGACTGCCGAGTCGGTTCCGTCCGGGGCCGCGCGCACCCAGCAAACCTCCAGGTGATCGTCCACCATCCCGGTCGCCTGCATGAGGGCATACGCCGTCGTCGGGCCCACAAATGCGAAGCCCCGGCGCTTCAATTCCTTTGCCAGAGCAATGGATTCGGGTGTGGTGGCGGGCACGTCCGCGATCGCCGCCGGGCGCGGGCGTGGCGGGGGCGCGAAGGACCACAGCAGCTCGTCGAGGCTCACCGGCAGGTCCCGGGCAACCTTGGCATTGGCGATCACCGCGTCGATCTTGGCGCGGTTGCGGACGATGCCCGCGTCGGCCAGCAGCCGGGTGCGGTCGTCGTCACCGAATTCGGCGACCTTCGCGATCTCGAAGCCGGCGAACGCCGCCCGGAACGCCGGGCGCTTGCGCAGGACGGTGATCCAGGCCAGCCCGGACTGGAACGCCTCGAGGCACAGCCGTTCGAACAGGGCGTCGTCACCGTGCAGCGGCTTGCCCCACTCGGTGTCGTGATAGTCGCGGTAGAGCGGGGAGCCGGTCGACCACGGGCAGCGGATGAGCCCGTCGTCGGCGAGCTCGGTCACGGCCGGTCCTGCCCGGGCGCCACCTGAGCCTGCCACTGGCGTACCTGGGCCAGCTCCAGCTCGAGCTCGTCGATGCGCTCGGCCAGCCTGCTCAGCGCCCAGTCGACCTCACCGGCCTTGTAACCGCGCACGACCTGCTGAAACCGCAACGCGCGTACGTCGGCCCCGGTGACGCCCTGCGCGGGCAGCACTGTGGCCGTAGTGCCCTCGGGTAACGGACCGAGTTCTTCGGACCGCCCGAACACGGCACTCGCCACCAGGAACAGCATCGCCGCCACCAACCCGACGATAAGCACGTATAGAAGCAGCGTTAGCACCCTGCCAGCCTACTGTTCCGCCTCCCCGAGAATTCAGGCCGGACTCAGGTGCGGGGTCGTTTGCGTCGGCGGCCGGTGGCGAGCTGCCGGGTCGGGTCAGCCCGTGCCCGGTGAGTTACCCATGTGCGGGCGAGATCAGGTGCCTGTCCACGGGCGCCCGCTACAGGTGCCGCGTGGTGTCGATGCCGAGCGACATGCCCGCCAGGCCGCGCTTGCGGATGGCCAGCTTGTCGGCGACCTCGCGCAGGGCCTTGGCGGCCGGGTTGTCCGGGTCGGTGAGCACGATCGGGGTGCCCGCGTCGCCGCCCTCGCGCAGGGCCTGCTCGATCGGGATCTGGCCGAGCAGCGGCACCGTCGAGCCGACCGCGCGGGTCAGGCGATCCGCGACGACTTGGCCGCCGCCGGAGCCGTAGAGCTCCATCCGGGAGCCGTCGGGCAGGTCCAGCCAGGACATGTTCTCCACCACGCCCGCGATCCGCTGCCGGGTCTGCAGGGCGATCGCGCCCGCGCGCTCGGCCACCTCGGCGGCGGCGATCTGCGGGGTGGTGACGACCAGGATCTCGGCGCTGGGGATCAGCTGGGCGATGGAGATGGCCACGTCGCCGGTGCCGGGCGGCAGGTCGAGCAGCAGCACGTCCAGGTCGCCCCAGAAGACGTCGGCGAGGAACTGCTGCAGCGCGCGGTGCAGCATCGGACCACGCCACACCACGGGCGTGTTGCCCTGGGTGAACTGCGCGATCGAGATCATCTTCACGTCGTATGCCATCGGCGGCATGATCATCCGCTCGACCTGTGTCGGGCGGGCGTCGGTGCCGAGCATGCGCGGAATCGAGTGGCCGTAGATATCGGCGTCGAGCACACCGACCGACAGGCCACGCTGCGCCAGGGCGACGGCCAGGTTGGCGGTGACACTGGACTTGCCGACACCACCCTTGCCGGAGGCGACGGCGTACACGCGGGTGAGCGAACCGGGCTGGGCGAACGGGATCACCGGCTCGGCCGAATCGCCGCGCAGCGACTTGCGCAGCTCGGTGCGCTGCTCGTCGCTCATCACGTCGAGGTCGACGGTCACCGCACCGGCGCCGGGCACGTCGGCGACGGCCTTGGTGACGCGCTGGACGATCTCGGTCCGCAACGGGCAGCCGGACGTGGTCAGATACACCTCGACATGCACGTCACCGCTGTCGGCGATGGCGATCGACTTGACCATGCCCAACTCGGTGATCGGCTTGCGGATCTCCGGATCGTCGACCTTCGCGAGCGCCGCCCGCACATCCGCTTCCGTCATCACTGGCATATGCCCGATTTTATGCTGCGGGTAATTCGAGCACGGTCGGAGGGGCTGATCCCGCTCGCGGCGCTGATGCATTACCCGCGATCCGGGCGCCCGCGATCGCCGTCGCCACTCGCCCAGATGGTGTTCACTGGGTCTCGGCCCGGTTCCGCTCGACCGCGGCGACGAAATCCGGATGCGCGGACACGATCAACTGGTCGCCGTCCTGGTTCATCCAGACGTCCGCGAAGTACCCCGCTCGGCTCCACCCCAGCATGACCACCAGCAAGGCGATCGGCATGCATCCGGGCATAACGGCGAACGCCAACGGCACATAGAGCTGCCGCAGCTCGAGGGACGCGACCGTGAGAACAGCCGCGATCGTCAGCGGTATCGCCAGCAAGGCTGCTACAGCGATCCACCGCGACCGCCTGATCTCATCCCGGCAGAGTTCACAGACCGGATATGAGAACCTGAGGCGTGCCGCTGCCAAAGACCGCTCCCGCGGCAGCGCGGACCTCAGAATTACCCGCAAGGTCGGAAACTCCGAGAACGGCCCGCGGTCGTGCACGATAAAAGGACGGTGTCCACTGGCAGGCAAACCGTGCTCGCTACACACCTCGGGCATCGGCTCGGCCAGCACCAGCTCCATCGGCTCCGTGGTGAACAGCGGGACCCACTCCGGGCTGATCTCCGTGTCAAAGACGACACGCTCCCGGGACGTCCCGCTCATCGCTTGGCTCGCGTGACAGTCATGCCAGCCACCCGCGCTGGTTTCGTTCGCGGAAATACCGGTCGTCCTCGTCCTCATCATCTGGGGTGACGATTCGCTCGCGGTTGGGCTTGCGGGTCCCGGGCACCACGATATTCGCGGCCGGTGCGGGCGCCGACGGGGGCGCCTGGTCTGCGACCGGCTCCGACCTGAACTCGTCCGCGACCGGCTGCGACCTGAGCCGCAGCAAGTCCGCTTCGCCCTGTTCTGCCAGCCGCTGCCGCTGCTCATCCGACATGCCGGCGAACTGCGCCATCGCGGCGGGCATCGTCTGATCGGCAACCCGATTGAAAGCCTCACTGTGCAGCAGTTCGCGGGCGCTGCCCTTCCCCTCGAGGATCCCGCGCAGCTGATTTTTCAACTGCGGTTCCGTGGCGTTGTCCATCAGTACCCGCAGCGCCCTCGACAGCTGCCGTGAGACTCCGATGTCACCGCGGGCCAGATCATGAATCGGCTCAGGCGCGTTCACTCAGGCTCCTGGATGGTCGTAGTTGGCGGTGGGCAGCACGGGCATGTCGGCGGACTCGATGACAGCGGCCACGCCGAAACCGACACCTGCGATGCCTTCGAGAGCGGCATATCCGGAGTTGAACTTCTGGACCAACAGGTTCCACTCGTTGATGACCTTGAGCGTGGTCAGTGTGGCAGCCGCGACCAGCGCCGCCGTCGCGACAATGCCGACGCCGGAGAGAGCGGCGACTCTGACCGCGACCCACTCGATGAAGGCGATGGCGCCGTAGTCCAGCACTGCCTGCAGTGCGTTACTCATCGCTGTCGAGATGTGGTATGCGGACTCGGCGAAATGCTTGATTTCGTCGGCCATGTCCTGCAGCGGATCGACCTGGGCGGAGATAGCGGCCGTGAGCTCGGTGAAATAGGACTGCGCGCTCGTCGCCGCGTTTCCGTCCCACGTCGTGTCGACCGCGGCCGCCGCGGACTTGACCGATTCGGAGAAGGCCGAACTGTAGGCGGCGAGGTTCTCCACGGCCTTGCCGGCCTTCTGCAGCGCCTCCCAATCACCGGAGATCTTGCTGGTGACCCACTTGAGCGGGTCGGTGCCGACGACGTTTGCACACCACGTGTTCACCCAGTAGCTCGGGGAGACGGCGTTGGAGGTGATGAGGAACTCGAACTTGTCGCTGAGCGGATCCTCGAGCGCGGGTTCGGTCAGGTGCTCGGCAGGGGTTGTCGTCACGGCTGACCGCCCGCGGGGTAGGTCCGGTCCAGCTCATCGGCCAGCGCCTTGTCGGTGGTGCGGTACACCTGCGCCACCTTGGTCAATTCGGTCGCCGCGGCCTCGGCGAGCGTTCCCAGTGCGGCGTAGTTCGGCGCCAGTTTGCCGTGCGCCTCGCTGACGGCGCTGAGACCCGTGCGGATCAGCCCGCCGTCGCCCCACACGGTGTTGTCCAGTACCAGCCACTTCTCCAGGTACGTCGCGACATTCGCGTTGGCATCGGCGAGTGCCTGCAATCTCGCGGCGAACACATCGACCGCCGGTGGATCGACCTTGAAAGTCTCCGACATCGAGCCCCCTCTCCCGGCGGCGAACCTGACGCCGCGCGAATGTCAGAGCACTTTCACATAAGTGGCTCGCGCGGTGCAACCACGCCTTGCCTAGAGGAGACCTGGACCCACCTTGGCAGCGGCCCTGACGGTGCCTCAGATGCGGGGGAGGTCCGAGGGCTTGGGGGCGAGGCCGCTCGAGTACGAGCCCGACCACGCCATCACATTGGCGACGTAGGCCATCGAGTTGTTGTAGCGCAGGATCGCCTTGGACTGCTGGGACAGGTCGCGCATGTTGAGCCCGCCGTCGCACAGGTAGCGGCCCGCGGTGAGAGCGGCGTCGAACAGGTTCTGCGGGTCGGCGACGCCGTCACCGTTGCCGTCGGCGGCGTAGCGGTGCCAGGTCTCTGGCAGGAACTGCATGGGACCGATGGCACGGTCGTAGCCGCCGAGGCCGTCGAGTTCGCCGCCGTCGCTGTCGTAGATGACATTGTTGCCGTACAGGCTGCCGTCGAGGACCGGTCCGTAGACGGCCTTGATCGGGTTACCGTCGGCGTCGGCTTTGCCGTAGGCGTGGGTGGATTCGACGCGGCCGATGCCTGCCAGCAGCGACCAGGACATCCCGCAGTGCGGATTCTCCACGGCCAGTTGCTCTTCGGCGCTCTGGTACGCGGCGACCGCGATACCGGGGATGCCGAGCGGGCCCGCGGGGAGATCGGCGGACGCCCGATCATTCGGCAGCGCAACGGTTTTCACCATCGGGTCGGCGGAGGGTGACTGACGAGCCTCCGCGTGCGCGACCTGGGCGATGTCGGCCTGGGGCGATGCGACGAGCTCGGGCGCGGCCTCCGGTTCGACACCGGGCAGGTCGTGCTCGACGGCCGCGGTGCTTGCGATGGTCGCGTCGGTGGCTGCGGCGGTAACGGCCACGAGTCCGGCGGGGACCAATCCGGTCAATGCGATGAGCGAGCTACGGCGAACCGTCGTAGCAGGCTGTTTCCGATGACGACCCACTGTGTGGTGCCCTCCTCAACCGTGTTGGATGAGAAGAGATTACCGCACCCGAGACCTTTTTGTTACCCCTCTGTGATCTGAATATCGGTTTGATTTCTACGGAGCCGCCGGGGCGGGCGGCAGCGGGATGACGATGTTGAACGGCAGCGTGATGCCGGGCTGTTGAGTGGGCGCCACCGGGGCGGGCTCGGCGGGTGCGGGCTCTGCGGGCGCGGGCTCCTCGGTCGGCGCGATGCCCGGTTCGGGAGTTTTCTCCGGTTCCTCGGTTGCCGGCGCCTCGGCGGGTGCGGGCTCCCCGGTCGCGGCAGGCGTGCACACGGGCGCGGTGGCCTCCTGCTCGGTGGCCTGCTGCTCGGGCTGAGCCGGATCCTTCGGCGCCGCTGCACCGTAGGTCTGCTCGACCGGGCGCTTCTCCTCCACGAGCGGGTTCGGCATCTGGGCGGGCACCGGCTCGCTCACGCAGACCTCGGGCGCAGGCTCGACCGGCGCCGGGCAGAAGATGCCGCAGGGGATCGGCGGCAGACCGGGCAGCGTGATCATCACCTGCGTCGGGGTGGTGACCTTCGGCGTGTTCGGCGGCAGCTGATTGGTCGTCGACGGCGGCGCCGCGGTGACCGGCGCGTCGGTGGCGGCGGCCAGCACATTGGGCGAGACCAGCGGGGCGCTGCCCGGCGGCACGATGTCGGGGGAGATGGTGACCTGGCTCGGCGCGCCACCGGTCCGGTACGCGGCCGACCAGCTCAGCACATTGGCCGCGTAGGACATCGAGTTGTTGTAGCGCAGCACCGCGCGCAGCTCCTGGGACGCCTCGCGCAGGTTCATGCCGCCCGAGCACAGGTACTTGCCCGCGGCGAGCGCGGCGTCGAAGACATTGTGCGGATCGGCGGTGCCGTCACCGTTGCCGTCGGCGGAGTACAGCGCCCAGGTGCTCGGCAGGAACTGCATGGGGCCGACCGCCCGGACGAATCCGCCGTCGGCTTCCCTGATGATCTCGTTGCCCGGCAGCGTGCCGTCGAGCGCGGGTCCGTAGATCGGGGTGGTCGAGGTGCCCGCCGCGTCGGTGCGGCCGCTGCTGGCGTGCCCGGATTCGATCCGGCCGATGCCGGCCAGCAGGTTCCAGGTGAGCCCGCAGCCCGGCTGCGCGGTCTCCATCGCCAGTTCGGCATTGCGGTAGGCGGCGAGCACGATCTCCGGGATGCCCAGCGCGCCGCTGCCGGTGGGTAGCGAAATGCTGTGCAGCGGAACGGTTCCGGCGAAAGGTGCCAGGTTGTTCGCCGACGGTGTGAGCGCGCGCAGCTTGCGTGGCGCCTCCTGCGCGATCGGCAGCAGCCCGACGATCTCGGACGGATCGACCTCGGGGGTGTCCTCGGTGGTGCTCGCCGTCGCGGCCAGTAGCGCTTCCGGCGCCGTCGGCGCGGTGCTGGGAGTCGCGGTCTGCACGGTCGATCCGGAGGCGACGAGTCCAGCGACGACAAGGGCCGACATCGTTATCGGAGCAGAGATTCGCACGGCCACCAACCCTTTACGTCGAAGCAGCGGCACCGCAGAGTCCCCCTCCGGCCCGCCCGGAACAACGTGATCCAGGTTACCTACCGGTCAGGTAGTTGTAGAGCATTTCCGGTTACTCGTCTGAACCACCTGGCGAAACCGGGGCAGGAGAGGGCGTTTGACCGGAGGTTTTCTTGCGAACGGCTTTTCGCTTCTTCTCCGTCTTCGGCGCGCCGTCCGGTGTCGTGACCGCGTCGATCCGGTCGAGCACCTCCTTGATCTCCTCGAGCTCGCGACGCAGGTAGTCGCGGGTGGCGACGTCGCCGACGGCCAGGCGCAGCGAGGCGAGCTCGCGGGCCAGGAATTCGGTGTCGGCCTTGGTCTGTGCCGCCCGGGTGCGGTCCTCCTCGAGGGAGACCTTGTCGCGGTTGTCCTGCCGGTTCTGGGCCAGCAGGATCAGCGGCGCCGCGTAGGCGGCCTGGGTGGAGAACGCCAGGTTGAGCAGGATGAACGGGTACGGGTCCCAGCGCAGCGCGACCACGAACACATTGAGGATGATCCAGACGATGACGAGCACCGTCTGCATCGCCAGATACCGTCCCGTCCCGAGGAACCGGGCGACCTTCTCGCTGCTGCTCGCGAACGCCTCGGAGTCCCAGTCGAGGGAAAAGCGCGAGCCGACGGGGGTTTCCAGCCGCTGACGGGCCGGGTTCTTCTCACTCACGACGTGCCTCCCTCCGCACGGAGCATGCTCGCCTCGGCATGGGCCGACGGTGGCTCCTCTTCCTCGCGCCAGTCCTCGGGCAGCAGGTGATCGAGGACATCGTCGACGGTCACCGCGCCGAGCAGATGATTCTCCGCGTCGACGACCGGCCCGCACACCAGGTTGTAGGTGGCGAAGTAGCGGGTCACCGCCGAGAGCGGCAGATCCGGTGACAGCGGTGTCAGATCGGTGTCGACGATCCCGCCGACGAGGTGCGCCGGTGGTTCCCGCAGCAGCTGCTGGATGTGCGCGCACCCCAGGTAGCGGCCGGTGGGGGTCGCGGTCGGTGGCCGGACGACGAACACCATCGACGCCAGCGCGGGGGTGAGATCGGGGTCGCGGACCCGGGCCAGCGCCTCGGCGACGGTGGTCGACGGGCTGAGCACGATCGGTTTCGGCGTCATCAGACCGCCCGCGGTGTCGGGGGAGTGCGCCAGCAGCCTGCGGACCGGCTCGGATTCCTCCGGATCCATCAGGGCCAGCAGCGATTCGGCTTCGCTCTCGGGCAGTTCGCCGAGCAGGTCGGCGGCGTCGTCGGGGTCCATCGCCTCGAGCACGTCGGCGGCGCGGCGCACCTCGAGATGGCCGAGCAGATCGACCTGGTCGTCGTCGGGCAGCTCCTGGACGACATCGGCGAGGCGTTCGTCGTCGAAGGCGATCGCCACCTCGATGCGGCGTTTCTCCGGCAGCTCGCGCAACCGGTGGGCGACGTCGGCGGCGCGCAGCCCCTCGAACTGTTCGAGCAGGGTGGTGACGTCCTGGCCAGGCCTGCCGACCACGGCGGGTGTCAGGCCATCGACCTGCGTCCAGTCGACCACGTGCACGGTGCGCCTGCGCCCGATCCGGCGATGCCCGCGCACGGCGACCCGGCCGACCACCCAATCCCTGGTCCTGGTCTGCTCGATGCCCAGATCGGCCACGTAGACGTCGATACCGTTCAGATCCGGCAGGCCGGGATCGTCGACCCGCACCTGGGAGTCCACGATCTGGGCCAAGGCCAGCATCTCGCCGGGGCGCTGGGCGAATCGCCGCAGGCTCACTGTGCCGGTGTTCAGGGTGACGATGCCCGGCTCGATCGCGGTCACCCGCAGCATCGGCACGAAAATCCGCCGCCGGGTGACCAATTCGACGACCATGCCGTGCACCCGCGGCTGCTGGCGCCCGTGCCGCACGGCCACGACGACGTCGCGGACCCGGCCGATAGACTCCCCGTCCGGACCCAGCACCGTCAGACCGGCGAGCCGGGCGACGTACACCCTGGTGGTTGCCATGACCCTCAGGCTAGGCCACACGAGGAGGAGCCCATGAAGCCCCGCCGATCGGTGCTCGCCGTTCCCGGCAGCAATCCCAAGATGATCGCCAAGGCCAAAGGCCTGCCGGTGGACGAGGTCTTTCTCGACCTCGAGGACGCCGTCGCGCCCGGCGCCAAGAGCGCGGCGCGGGCGAATATCGTCGCCGCGCTGAACGAACCGGGCTGGGGCTCGCAGCTGCGGGTGGTCCGGGTCAACGACTGGACCACCGAGTGGACCTACGCCGACGTGATTCAGGTGGTCGAGGGCGCGGGTGCGGTGCTCGACGCGATCCTGCTGCCCAAGGTGACCGACGCGAGCCAGGTGCAGGCGCTGGATCTGCTGCTGACCCAGCTGGAGAAGGCGAGCGGGCTCGAGGTCGGGCGGATCGGGATCGAGCCGCAGATCGAGAACGCCATGGGCCTGCGCAATATCGACGCGATCGCCACCGCGAGCCCGCGCGTGCAGGCGCTGGTGTTCGGCCCCGCCGATTTCATGGCCAGTATCAATATGCGCACGCTGGTGGTCGGCGAGCAGCCGGAGGGCTACGACGTCGGCGACGCCTACCACCACATCCTGATGACCATCCTGCTCGCCGCCCGCGCGCACGGCATCCAGGCGATCGACGGCCCGTACCTGCAGGTTCGCGATGTCGATGGGTTCCGGCGGGCGGCCGGGCGTACCGCCGCACTGGGTTTCGACGGCAAGTGGGTGCTGCACCCCGACCAGATCGACGCGTGCAACGAGATCTTCAGCCCGCGCCAAGGCGACTACGACCGCGCCGAGCTGATCCTGGAGGCCTATGCCTTCCACACCTCGGAGGCGGGCGGCGCGCGTGGCGCCGTCATGCTGGGGGATGAAATGATCGACGAAGCCAGTGCGAAGATGGCGCAGGTCATAGCGGAGAAGGGCCGAGCTGCCGGAATGACGCGCACGACGCGTTTCACTCCGCCACAGCCGGTCCAGAACTAGCAGAATGGGACTATGACGAATCCCTTGGGCAACCCGAATCGCGGACGGCAGGCGTTGCCGACGCCGCCGTCGGGCTGGCCGGTCGGCTCGTATCCGACCTACGCCGAGGCGCAGCGCGCGGTCGACTACCTGGCCGACGGGCAGTTCCCGGTGCAGGACGTGACCATCGTCGGCGTCGATCTCATGCAGGTGGAGCGGGTGCTGTACCGGCTCACCTGGGGCAAGGTCATCGGTGGCGGCGTGGTGTCGGGCGCCTGGCTCGGCCTGTTCCTCGGCCTGCTGCTGAGCCTGTTCGCCACCACCGGCAGTGCCCTTGGCCCGCTGGCCGTCGGCCTGGTCGGTGGCATCGTGTTCGGCGTGATCACCACCTCGATCCCGTACGCGGCCACCAAGGGCCAGCGCGACTTCGCCTCGTCCATGCAACTGGTCGCCGGCCGCTACGACGTGCTGTGCGACCCGAAGACCGCCGAGCGCGCCCGCGACATGCTGGCCCGATTGGCCCTGTGACGCAATGGATGTGGTGAATTCGGTCCGCACCGCGGTGCTGGACCATTACGGCGTCGACCGGGCGCGGGTCGACTCGGCCTCGGTCACCTTCCTCGGGTTGGAGCCGATCGAGATCCTGCGCATCCCGGGCGAGGACGCGGTCCACTACGCGACCCTGGGCGGATCACGCCACCCGATGGGCGATCCGGCCGATCTGCTCGCCGATCCTGTGAAGGGCCCGCGCGCGGAGCTGGTGCTGACGTTGCTGGCGAGCGCGGGACCGCAGGCCGGTGTCGCGCGCACGCTGGGCGTCCTCGTCGCGACGCCGTCGGTGGAAGGCGTTGTGCTGCAAGCCGACGCCCTGCTGGACCTGGGCGAACCGCTGTGGCACAACGCCACCTTCACCGCGGTCCTGCTCGGCGAGAGCGACATCACCGAGGTGGCGCTGCCCGAACCCGCCGATCCGGTGCGGTATCTCAGCGTCACCCCGATCACCGCGACCGAGGCCGCCTGGGTGCGCGTGCGCGGTGCGCAGGCGCTGCGCGACGCCTGGTCCGAGGCTGGCATCGATGTGCGCGACCCCGCTCGCGGCGCGGTGAACCTCTAGATCCACTTGTTGCGGCGGAAACTGCGGAACAGCGCGGCGCACAACACGACCATGGCCGCCACCACCACCGGGTACGCCCACGGCTGGTGCAGTTCCCACATGTAGTCGAAGTTCATGCCGTAGACGCCGGCGATCATGGTCGGCACCGCGGCCATGGCGGCATAGGCCGCGATCTTGCGCATGTCGGTGTTCTGCTGGACGCTGATCTTGGCCAGCGCCGCGTTGACCAGGCCGCTCAGCGATTCGTCGAAGTAGGCGATGTGCTCGGTGACGTTGGTGTGGTGGTCGGCGACGTCGCGCAGATAGCGGCGGATCTCCTTGGGCACCGGCATTTCCTGGTTGTGCACCAGGTACTGCAGCGGCTGCCCCAACGGCGAGACCGCCCGGCGCAGTTCCACCACTTCCCGCTTGAGCTGGTAGATCGCGCCGATACCGACTTTCGAGGCCGGGGTGAACACCGCCTCCTCCATCTCGTCGATATCGGACTCGACCGATTCGGCGACATCGACGTAGGAGTCCACGACGTGGTCGGCGACGGCGTGCAGCACCGACACTGGGCCGAGCCGTAGCTGATCGGGCTTGCCCTCCAGTTCCCGGCGCACCCCGGCCAGTCCGGTGTGCTCACCGTGGCGGACGGTAATCGCGAAATGGGCGCCGGTGAACGCCATGATGTCGCCGGTCTCGACGATCTCGCTGATGGCGTGGATGTCGTGCTCGATGTAGCTGACGGTGCGCATCACCAGGAACAGGGTGTTGTCGTAGCGCTCCAGCTTGGGGCGCTGGCGCCCGTGCACCGTGTCCTCGACGGCCAGTGGGTGCAGGCCGAAGATCTGGGCGACATCGGACATCTGCCCCTCGTCCGGATCGTGCAGGCCCAGCCAGACGAACCCGTCCTCGGTCTTGCCCGCCTCGGCCAGCGCCTGCTGCGGGGTGAAATGTCCGGGCAGCCGCTTGCCGTCGACGTAGACGCCGCAGTCGACGATGGCGCGCGCCGTCGGCACGGGGATCCGCGGCCGCGGCGTCGCAGGCCTGCTCGGCCCGCGAAACGACGGCATCTGCGGTAGTGAGGGCACGACCTGGATGCTACGGCCAACTGCCGAGTCGGCCCAGGGCTGCGCACCCGCCGAGACCGCACTGTAAGACTGAGGGTGTGCGCATCGATCTGCATACCCATTCGACGGCCTCCGACGGCACGGACAGCCCGGCCGAGCTGGTGCGTCGCGCCGCCGCGGCCGGCCTCGACGTCGTCGCCATCACCGACCACGACACCACCGCGGGCTGGGCCGAGGCCGAGGCGGCGCGTCCGCCCGGGCTGACGCTGGTGCGCGGCATGGAGATGTCGTGCCAGGGGATGGGGGAGGACGGCAGGCCCGTCCCGGTGCACCTGCTGGCGTACCTGTTCGACCCCACCGACGCGGGTTTCGCCGAGGAACGCGAACGGCTGCGCGCCGAACGGGTGGCCAGGGTGCGCGCGATGGCCGACAAGATGGTGGCCGACGGCCTGCCCATCGATCCTGACGCGGTGCTGGCCGGCGCCGGTCCCGCGGCGGGGCGCCCGCATCTGGCGCGGGCGCTGGTGGCGGCCGGCGTGGTCGAGAGCGTCGACGCCGCGTTCCTGGAACTGCTCGCCCCGCACGGGCCGTACTACGCGGAGAAGGCCGACACCCCGCTGACCAGGGCGGTCCAGCTGATCGCCGCCGCGGGTGGCGTCAGCGTGGTGGCCCATGTGCGCGCACGCAAGCGCGGCAGGCTGCTGGCGCTCGACGAGATCAGGGAGCTGGCCGGGCTCGGGCTGGGCGGGCTCGAGATCGACCACCCGGACCACTCCGACGCCGATCGTGCTGTGCTGACCGCTCTTTCGGCCGAACTCGGCCTGCTGCGGACCGGCTCGTCGGACTATCACGGCAGCAACAAGACCATCGAGATCGGCGCCTGCCGGACCGATCTCGATCAGTTCGAGGCGCTGATCGGCAAGGCGAGCGGGGTGCCGGTGATCGCCCCGTGACGCTGCTGCGCGGGCTCAGCGGCATCGTCGCGGGCGGAGTGGTGGTGCTGCTCTGCGTCGTGGTCGGTGCCGCGGTGATCGGTTCGCGCAGGGACTTTCCCGGGCCCGGCGCCGAATCGCTGAGCTGGCATGTGCTGGCCGCGATCGTCGTCGTCGGCGCGCAGGTCTTCGCCGACCGGCGGCGCGGGCCTGCGGCGGTCACCGGGGCGGCGGTAGTCCTGGTCACGACCGGTGTACTGCTTTGGACACAATGGTGGGGCTGACGGCCGCGTAGTGGTTGCGCCCGGGTGAACTGTGCCCGAATATTTCTCTTTGTGAGCAGCATCGAGACGGATGTTCTGATCCTCGGCGGCGGACCCGCCGGGCTCTGGGCCGCCGTCTCGGCCGCAGCCACCGGCGCCAGGGTCGTTCTGGTGGACAAGAGTCGTTGCGGCTCCAGCGGTCCGGCGGTCTACGGCACCACCACCCTGTGGGACATCGCGCCTGGTCAGGCCAGGGCGAACGCGGTCGATCGGGCACTCGCGCGCGGCGGCGGTCTCGGTGACCCCGTCTGGCTGCACCGGGTGATCGACGAGACCCATCGGCGGCTGCGGGTCTGGTCCGGCCCGCGGCACCGGGTACCCGATGCCGCGGCCGGCGATCCGCCGGTGGTGCACCTGGACGGCGCGACCTATCTGCGCAGGCTGCGCCGCGGCGCCGTGGAAGCCGGCGTGCGCATTCTCGATCATCATCCGGCGCTGCATCTGCTCGTCGACCCGGCGGGCACCGTGGTCGGCGCCGCGGGTGTTCAGCACCACAACAAGTTCCGGCCGTGGACTGTCCGCGCGGGCGCGGTGGTGCTCGCGACCGGTGGTTGCGCGTTCCTGTCCGGCGGCGCGGGCACCGACGTGAACACCGGCGAGGGCCTGCTGATGGCGGCCGAGGCTGGGGCCGAGCTGTCCGGCATGGAGTTCTCCGGCGCCTACGGACTGGCGCCGGTCCTGGCGCGGGTACACCCGAATCCGGCTGTCGCCCCTGGACTCTCGGTGCACTTCGCCGTCCTCTACGACGAGTCGGGGATAGAACTCCCCGGCGCGTATCACCCGGCGGCGCTGGCCGCGCTCGCCGACGGCAGACGGGTCTACGCCGCGCTGCACGAGGTGCCCGACACGGTCCGGCACTGGCTGGGCAGGCACGGTGCGATCGACTCCGCGGGCCGGGTACCCGTGCGCGCGGTGCTGGAGGGAACGGTC
Organism: Nocardia sp. NPDC058497; assembly: GCF_042720195.1. Lineage (NCBI taxonomy): Bacteria > Bacillati > Actinomycetota > Actinomycetes > Mycobacteriales > Nocardiaceae > Nocardia > Nocardia sp. NPDC058497. The sequence continues at coordinate 18,839 of NZ_JBHXMY010000035.1, forward strand.
CTCGGGGCAGGCGGCCTGGCGTTGTCGGGATCGGACTGCATGACGACGGTCCGCGGACTCTTCGCCGCGGGCGCCGTCGCCGGCCGGGAAGTCATCGCGGGTGCGGCGGGGGTGACCGGCGGCCTGCGAGGTGCGTGGGCGCTGGCCGCCGGAACCTGGGCGGGTGCGGGCGCGGCGGCCTTCGCGATGGTCACCGAGCGCGCCACCAGCGCGCGCCCGGTGCCGGGAGCGGGCCTCGGGCCGCACGCCCACATCGATCCGCGCTCGGTGATCGGCCTGGTGCAGGAGCACACGCTGCCGCTGCGGCGCAGTTACCGGCGCAGTGCGGGCAGCCTGCGCGACAGCATCGCCGAGCTGGATATTATGTGGCCGGGGGCGCGGTTCGAGCTGGGCGGCATCGGCGCCGGGCAGCTGCGGGCCAGGCAGGCCGCGGCCCTGCTCGCGGTCGCGCGGTGGGCGGGCTACAGCGCGCTCGTGCGCACCGAGAGCCGCGGCATCCACCGGCGCATCGACCATCCGGACGCGGTCGCGCACTGGCGGGTCAGGCAGCGCTGTGGCGGGCTCGACGACGTGTGGGTCCGCCGGGCCGATTCGCCCGATCCGTGGGACGGCGAGCTCACCGCGAGCCGACCGGCCGCGGTGTGATTGTTCACCGGATGTTCCCCGCCAGCTGCGAGTTTTCTCTAACGCCATGGCAATTCGGCGCGGCTACCCTCGACACATGACGCTCGACCGGATGACACACCGAACCGGTTTGGCAACTGGTCGGTCCGGCTGGCAGAATGTTGCGGATTCCCTTCCCTTGCCACCGCCGGGTTCGGGGACCATGGTGACCCTTCGCCTCGCGACGCACCGTCGCGGTCGGGGGTCGACCCGTTTGTCTGCCCGGACCACCCGTCCGGCTCCGCTCTGCGGATCAGTGCCGCGCCACGCGCCCGGTTTTCTCCGGTATTCGCCCTGGCTGCGCGCCCTATGAGCGTCATGCAATTCCGTAATCCCGATATACCCGGCGGTAACCGTCCCCCGGTTGAGTCCGACTCGAGCAGGAGTGAAATCGTGTCACCTGTGACTGACGCACCGAATGCCACCGCGGCGCCCCAGGCCGATGACGCAGCGAGTCTTGCTGCCATCACCCACGACGAGATCTTCGCGGGTCACCTCGGCGGCAAGCTGTCGGTCGAGCTCAGTGCCCCGCTCGAGACCCAGCGTGATCTGTCCATCGCCTACACCCCCGGCGTTGCCCAGGTCAGCCGTGCGATCGCGGAGGACCCCGCGCTCACCAAGACCTACACCTGGACCGACCGCCTCGTGGTCGTGGTCAGCGACGGCACCGCTGTGCTCGGCCTCGGCGACATCGGCCCGCGCGCCTCGCTGCCCGTGATGGAGGGCAAGGCCGCGCTGTTCAAGAAGTTCGCCGGGCTGAACTCGATCCCGCTGGTGCTCGACACCACCGATCCCGACGAGATCGTCCAGACGCTGATCCACCTGCGCCCGAGCTTCGGCGCGGTCAACCTGGAGGACATCTCGGCGCCGCGCTGCTTCGAGATCGAGCAGCGCGTCATCGAGGCGCTGGACTGCCCCGTCATGCACGACGACCAGCACGGCACCGCCATCGTGGTGCTGGCCGCCCTCAAGGGCGCGGCCGCGCAGCAGGGCCGGGACATGTCGGCGCTGAAGGTCGTGGTGTCCGGTGCCGGTGCGGCCGGTGTGGCCTGCGCCAACATCCTGCTCGCCGCGGGCGTCCCCGATGTGGTCGTGCTCGACTCCAAGGGCATCGTCAGCGCCGGTCGCGACGGCCTCAACGGCGTGAAGGCCGAGCTGGCCGCCCGCAGCAACCCGCGCGGCCTGACCGGTGGCGCCGCCGAGGCCCTCGCCGGTGCCGACGTGTTCCTCGGCCTGTCCGCGGGCACCATCCCCGAGGAGCTCATCGCCTCGATGGCGCCGAAGTCGATCGTGTTCGCCATGTCGAACCCCGACCCGGAGATCCACCCCGAGGTGGCCGCCAAGTACGCCGCGATCGTGGCGACCGGCCGCAGCGACTTCCCGAACCAGATCAACAACGTGCTCGCCTTCCCCGGCGTGTTCAAGGGTGCGCTGGACGCGGGCGCGCGCCGGATCACCGAGGGCATGAAGGTCGCCGCGGCCGACGCCATCTTCGGTGTCGTCGCCGACGAGCTGTCCGTTGACCGGATCATCCCCAGCCCGCTGGACCCGCGCGTGGCTCCGGCCGTCGCCGAGGCCGTGGCCGAGGCCGCCCGCCGCGAGGGCGTCGCCTAGTCAGCAGTACTCACCGCCGAAGCGCCCCCCACC
>NZ_JBHXMY010000036.1:0-20899 GCF_042720195.1 Nocardia sp. NPDC058497
GGCCTGGGTGGTGCCCGCGTTCAGCTGGGCCGCGGCCGTCACCATCTATGGACTGGCGCTAAGCGGAGCGCTCATCGTGACCCCGGCACCGGCCGCGTTGCGCAGGCCGATCGCCTTCGCCGTCACGGCCTTCGCGCTGCTCTGGGTTACCGGCGTGCTCGCCGTCCCGTCCGAGGTGGCCTGGTTCGCGCCGGTACTGCTGATCAAACTACTACTCGCGCACCTGCTTCCGGAAGAAGCGAGTCGCTGATCCGGAAACAACGCCCGCCCCTGCCGATTTCGACAGGGGCGGGCGTTGGCGAAACGAGTCAGCCCAGCGGGCCGACCACCGATTCGGCGCCGGCGAGGAGGGCACCGGAGGCGGCGAGGCGGACTGCCGCGTCGATCTCGGGGGCGAGATAGCGGTCGGGGCCGGGGCCGTCGACGTGCGCGCGCAGAACATCGCGGACGGCCGCCGTCGCCGGGGCAGGGGTCAGCGGGGCGCGCAGATCCAGGGCCCGCGCGGCGGTGAGAGCCTCGATGGCGAGGACCCGGGTGAGACCGTCGATCGAGCGGCGGAGCTTGCGGGCCGCCGACCAGCCCATGGAGACGTGGTCCTCCTGCATGGCCGAGGACGGGATCGAGTCGGCCGAGGCGGGCGAGGCGAGGCGCTTGAGCTCGGAGACGATGGCGGCCTGGGTGTACTGGGCGATCATGTGGCCGCTGTCGACGCCGGGGTCGTCGGCGAGGAACGGGGGCAGGCCGTGGTTGCGGGCCTTGTCCAGGAAGCGGTCCGTGCGGCGTTCGCTGATGCTGGCGACATCGGCGACGACGATGGCGAGGAAGTCCAGCACATAGGCCACGGGGGCGCCGTGGAAGTTGCCGTTGGACTCGACGCGGCCGTCGAGGGTGACCACGGGGTTGTCGACAGCCGACGCCAGCTCGTAGCCCGCGACGCGTTCGGCGTGGGCGAGGGTGTCGCGGGCACCGCCCGCCACCTGCGGTGAGCAGCGCAGCGAGTAGGCGTCCTGGACGACGGTGCAGTCGGGGGTCGCGTGACTGGCCACGATCGCCGAGTCGGCGAGCAGGCGGGTCATATTGGCCGCCGCGATCGCCTGACCGGGTTGCGGTCGCAGGGCCTGCAGGTCGGCGGCGAAGACCTTGTCGGTGCCGAGCAGACCCTCCACGCTCATGGCCGCGGTGACGTCGGCCAGGCGCAGCAGGTCGCGCAGGTCGTGACAGGCGAGCACCAGCATGCCGAGCATGCCGTCGGTGCCGTTGATCAGCGCCAGCCCCTCCTTCTCCGCGAGCTCGACCGGGGCGATGCCCGTGGCGGCCAGTGCCTCGGCGGCGGGCAGCAAGGCACCGTCGGCGTCGCGGACCATGCCCTCACCGAGGACGGCCAGCGCGACGTGAGCCAGCGGCGCGAGGTCACCGGAACAGCCGAGGCTGCCGTACTCGTAGACCACCGGGGTGATCCCCGCCGACAGCAGCGCGGCATAGGTCTGCGCGACGACCGGCCGCACGCCGGTCCGGCCGGTGGCCAGGGTCGACAGGCGCAGCAGCATCAGCGCGCGCACCACCTCCCGCTCCACCTCGGCACCCGAACCCGCCGCGTGTGAGCGAATCAGGCTGCGCTGCAACTGCTGACGCAATTCGAGCGGAATGTGCCGGACGGCCAGCGCGCCGAACCCGGTGGACACGCCGTACACCGGCTTCGGGTCGGCCGCCAGCGCCTCGATCCGCCGCCTGCTCTCCCCCATCGCCGCGAGCGCCTCGTCGGACAGCCGCACCGCGGCGCCGTCTCTGGCCACCCGCACCACGTCCTGCGGCGCCACCGGACCCGTGCCGACGACGACCGGTTCCACGGTGACCGGCGCGGACCGGTCCGAGTCGATGGTCACTATGCTGCTCCATTCCAAACGATATGCGGGACAAAAACTTTCAGGCGAGATCGGCGACGGGTTCCAGCGCGGGAACCGCTTCGGGCTCGGCCGGCGCTGGATGGACCCACAGGCGGTAGGCCACGCACAGCAGCGCCAGCCAGACCGCGCCGACGACCAGCGCCACCCGGCTGTCGGCATCGAAGGCGAGCACCGCGATCACGAACATCAGGAAACCGATGGTGATCAGCTGCCCGTACGGCCAGAACGGCACCGGGAACTTCAGCGCGGCCACCTGCCGCACCGACATCCGCTGTCGCGAGCGGTACTGCGAGAACAGGATCATCAGCCAGACGAAGATGGTCGCGAAGGTGGCGATCGAGGCGATCACCAGGAACACCCTGTCCGGGATCAGGTAGTTGAGCAGCACGCCGACCAGCAGGGTGACGGTCATGACGACCACCGTCATCCACGGCACGCCGTTGCGCGAGACCCGCTGCATCACCGCGGGCGCCTGACCACGCTGGGCCATGCCATACATCATCCGCCCGGCGCCGAAGATGTCGCTGTTGATGGCCGACAGCGCCGCGGTGATCACGACGACGTTCAGCACCGCGGCCGCGGGCCCGAGGCCCAGGCTCTGGAAGATCTGCACGAACGGGCTGCCCTCGTCGCCGATGCTCTGCCACGGGTTGATCGCCATGATCACCGCGAGGGTCAGTACATAGAACAGGATGATCCGGATGGGCACGGTGTTGATCGCGCGCGGGATGGTGCGCTGCGGGTCCTCGGCCTCGCCCGCGGTGATGCCGATGATCTCGGTGCCGCCGAAGGCGAACATCACGATGGCGAAGCAGGCGACGAAGCCGCCGAAGCCAGTCGGGAAGAAGCCGCCGTCGGTCCACAGATTCTGTACACCGCCGCTGGTGTCGTGGATGCCGAAGCCGAAGATCAGGATGGCGATGCCGCCGGCGATCATCGCGACGATGGCGACGATCTTGACCAGGCTGAACCAGAACTCGACCTCGCCGAACACCTTCACGCTGAGCAGGTTGACCGCGCCGATGAAGAAGATGATCGACAGCACCCAGATCCAGCGGGGCACGTCGGGGAACCAGAAGCCCATGTAGACGCCGAACGCGGTGACGTCGGCCAGGCAGACGATGAGCATTTCGAAGGTGTAGGTCCAGCCGGTCAGGAAGCCGGCCAGCGGACCGAGGTGCTTGCCGGCGTATTCGCCGAACGATCCCGAGACTGGGTTACTCACCGCCATCTCGCCCAGGGCGCGCAGCACAAGGTAGATCGCGGCGCCGCCGATCAGGTAGGCCAGCAGCACCGAGGGGCCCGCGCGGTGGATCGCCTCCGCCGAGCCGTAGAACAGGCCGGTGCCGATGGCCGAGCCGAGCGCGATGAAACGGATGTGGCGCGCGGTGAGTCCACGCGTCAGCACAGCAACGGGCTTGTTCAAACCATTCTCCCGGGATCGGAAAGGCGCACGGAGCGGGTGATGACCCGATGGATTCGCCTGTGGGGCCAGTCACAGCGACCAGTACATGTATATGCCTGTATATACAGGCGTGTCAAAGCGCGGCGCGTCGGCAGGGAGCTTAGCGCTTGACGTACCTGTCTATACAGGCATATACATATCGGACGTGACCCAGCGCACATGCCCGGGTCGACGGCGTCACCGCAGAAAGACAGGCCGCAATGACAACGACCGGCTCCGAGGATCTCCTCACGCCCGAACGCCGCACCATCGACGTCGTCCCCGACAGCGAACGACACGGCACGCCGCGCAGTCAGTTCACGCTCTGGTTCGGGGCGAACATGCAGATCACGGCGGTCGTGGACGGCGCACTCGCGGTGGTGTTCGGCGCGGACGCGCTGTGGGCGATCATCGGGCTGCTGCTGGGCAATGTCTTCGGTGGGGTCGTGATGGCGCTGCACTCGGCGCAGGGACCGCGCATGGGCCTGCCGCAGATGATCTCGAGCCGGGCCCAATTCGGGGTCAAGGGCGCGGTGGTCCCGCTGGTGCTGGTGATCCTGATGTATCTCGGCTTCGCCGCGACCGGTACGGTGCTGGCCGGGCAGGCGGTGAACAACATGCTGCACGTCGCGAATCCGGTGATCGGCATCGTGATCTTCGGTGCGCTCACCGCGTTCGTGGCGGTCACCGGGTATCGGCTGATCCATGTCGCCGGGCGGGTGGCGACGGTGATCGGGATCGTCGGCTTCACGTATCTGACGGTCCGGCTGTTCGCCGAGTACCCGGTCAGCGACTTCGTCGGGGTGATCGGGTTCGACGCGGCGACCTTCCTGCTCGCGATCTCCCTCGGCGCGGGCTGGCAGCTGACCTTCGGCCCGTACGTCGCCGACTACTCCCGGTACCTGCCGCGCAGCACCAGTGAGCGCACCACGTTCTGGTCGACCTTCCTGGGCAGCGTGCTCGGCTCGCAGTGGTCGATGACTCTCGGCGCGCTGGTGGCCGCGGTCGCGGGCAAGGCGTTCCTCGCCGATCAGGTCGGGTTTCTCGGCAAGCTCGCCGGGCCCGCGGTGCTCGCGTTCTGCGTGTATCTGGTGATCGTGGTGGGCAAGCTGACGGTGAACGTGCTCAACGCCTACGGCGGGTTCATGTCGATCCTGACCACCGTCACCGCGTTCGACGGCCGCTCCCAGATCTCCACCCGCGCCCGCACGCTCTACATCGTCGGCTTCGTCGGCGTCTCGATGGTGATCGCGCTCGCCGCGAGCGCGGACTTCCTGAACAACTTCAAGAACTTCGTGCTGGTGCTACTCATGGTGTTCACGCCGTGGAGCGCGATCAATCTGATCGACTACTACCTGATCTCGAAGGAACGGGTGGACTTGCCAGCGCTCTACGATCCGAACGGGCGCTACGGGGCATGGAACGTGCCCGCCTTGCTCTGCTACGGCCTCGGTGTCCTCGCCCAGATCCCGTTCCTCGCGCAGAAGCTCTACACCGGTCCGATCACGCACCTGCTCGGCGGCGCCGATATCTCCTGGATCGTCGGCATCGTGTTCACCGGCGCGATCTACTACCCGATCGCGCGCCGCACGGCCGACCCGCCCGCGCGGATGATCTACCCGACGCACACCGAGATGGTCGACACCCGCAGCTAGGAGGACTCCCCCAGTGCCCACCACCGCACTGACCGATATCGGCACCCTCGTCACCAACGATCCCGCCCTCGGCGCCGGTCCGCTCGGCATCCGGCGCGAGGCCGCCGTCGTCTTCGACGACGACACCGTCGTGTGGGTCGGCGACAGCGCCGACGCGCCCGCCGCCGACACCGGCATCGACCTCGGCGGGCGGGCCGTGCTGCCGGGATTCGTCGAGACCCATTCGCACCTGGTGTTCGCCGGTGATCGCGCCGAGGAGTTCGCGGCCAGGATGGCCGGGCGCCCCTATGGGGCCGGTGGCATCCGCACCACCATCGAGGCCACCCGCGCGGCGACCGACGAGCAGCTCGCCGCGAACGTGCGGCGGCTCATGGACGAGTCACTGCGCGCGGGCAGCACGACGGTCGAATGCAAGAGCGGCTACGGCCAGACCGTCGCCGACGAACTGCGCAGCGTCATGATCGCGGGCCGGTTCACCGACGAGGTGACCCTGCTCGCCGCGCATGTGCCGCCGCCGGAGTACGCCGGGCGCGCCGACGACTACGTGGCGATGGTGTGCGCCGAGATGATCCCCGGGTGCGCGCCGCACGCCCGATGGATCGATGTGTTCTGTGAGCAGGGTGCCTTCGACCGCGATCAGGCGCATGCGGTGCTCTCGGCGGGCATCGCGCACGGTCTGGTGCCGCGCGTGCACGGCAATCAGCTGCATCAGGGTCCCGGGGTTCAGCTCGCGGTGGAGCTGGGCGCCGCGTCGGTGGATCACGTAGCACATGTGAACGCCGCCGATATCGACGCGCTGGCGGGCAGCGACACCGTGGCCACGCTGCTGCCGGGCGCCGACTTCTGCACCCGCAACAGCTATCCCGACGCACGGGCACTGCTCGACGCCGGGGTCACCGTGGCGCTGGGCGCCGACTGCAATCCCGGCACGAGCTATACGACGAGCTTGCCGTTCTGTATCGCGCTGGCGGTTCGGGACCTGCACATGACGCCCGACGAAGCGGTCTGGGCGGCGACGGCGGGCGGCGCACAGGCGTTGCGCCGCACCGATATCGGTGCGCTGCGGCCCGGTGTGCGGGCCGACGCGATCGCGCTGGACGCGCCGTCGCACCTGCATCTGGCCTACCGTCCCGGTGTTCCGCTGATCAGCCAGGTGTGGCGCGGCGGCGTGCTCGCCTACTCGAGATGAGGTCTGCCCGATGATGTCCGAATCCTCGTGGACCGGCCGGGTCGACGGCACCACGCCCGAGCATCTGCGCTGGCACCAGGCGGTCACGTCGTACGAGCCCGGCACCGATCCCGGTGCGTGCGTGTTCGTCGGCTTCGCCAGTGACGAAGGGGTGCGGCGCAACAAGGGTCGCCAGGGTGCGGCGCAGGGGCCGGAGGCGCTGCGCCGCGCGCTGTCACCGATGGCGCTCGGCACACCGCTGCGCGCGTTCGACGCGGGCACCGTGGCGGTCACCGACGATCGCCTGGAGGACGGTCAGCGCCGGCTCGGTGCGACAGTGTCCAGCCTGCTCGACGCCGGTGCCTTCCCGGTCGTCCTCGGCGGCGGGCACGAGGTTGCCTACGGCACGTACCTCGGGGTGGCGGGTGCGGCGCGCCGCACGCCGGGCACCGTGGTCGGAATCCTCAATCTGGACGCGCATTTCGACCTGCGCCCCGATCCGGTACCCAGCTCGGGCACCCCGTTCCGGCAGATCCTCGAGGCAGACCCCGACGTGCGCTACGCGGTGATCGGGATCAGCCAGCCCAGCAACACCAAGGTCCTGTTCGACACCGCCGACCGGTTCGGCGTGCGGTATCTGCTCGACGACGACTGCGAACCGGCCAGGGTCGCCGCGTTCGTCGCGGACTTCCTGGCCGGAATCGATCTGCTCTACCTGACCATCGATCTCGATGTGCTGCCCGCCGCGGTCGCACCCGGTGTCAGCGCGCCTGCCGCTTACGGCGTCGCGCTGCCGACGATCCAGGCCGTCTGCGATCAGGTCACCGCCAGTGGCAAACTCGCCGTGGTCGATGTCGCCGAACTCAACCCCGGCCTCGATATCGACCAGCGCACCGCCCGCACCGCCGCACGCCTGATCCACCGCCTTGTCACCCGGCACGTGCCCGCGCAACCGCGCGATCAGAAGTAGCGCAGCCACACATAGATCCAGGCCATCGTCGTGCTGACCACGGTGACCAAGATGGCGTATTTCGTGAACTGCCAGAAGGTGATTCGCTGTCCGGCGCGAGCGGCGATGCCGAGGGCGACGACGTTCGCGCTGGCCGCGACCGCGGTGCCGTTGCCGCCGAAGTCGGCGCCGAGCGCGAAGGCCCACCACAGGGAACGGCACAACCCCATGAAGAACACCAGGGTCGGCCATTCCACCTCCTGCAGGATCTCGCCGATGTCGAGCCCGGAGACCAGCACCATGGCGCCCGCGCCGACCAGCGCGATCACCGACGGCGACACGTGCACGATGCCGTGCAAGCAGAACCCGACGATCACCCCCGCGAGCACGATCAGCGAGCGGACCAGCAGTTTCGGGTCGCGGATCGCGCGGCGCTCCTGCAATGCCATCACCGCGTCGACCGATCCTGGCTCGGTGCGTCGATGCCGAACTCGCCGCGCTCGAACCCACCGGGTATCGGCCGCTGCGGGTCCGCGACACCCTGTTCTGACCTCGCCCGCTCACCGCTTCGGTCACTTCACCTCGATGTTCGCCGATGCCGGTTCACCGGCGGCGTGTCCTGCTCGGGCGGGCGTGGGCGACCATGAGAGTGCCCCGACCGCAGCTTTTCGTTCGGGTCGGGGCACTGCGGTTCCCGGGTTACGGGGCTTGCATGTCTTGGACTTCGTAGATGCCGACGGTGCCGCCGGTGGCCAGGAACGGGTGTCCGGTCAGCAGCTTGTCGACGGCCTCGGAGTTGTCGGCTTCGATGATCGCGTACCCGCCGATGTAGTCGCCGCCGGCTTTGGGGTCCGAGACCATCATGGTCGGGTTGCCCGGATCGGTGAGGGCCTTGCCCGCACTCGCGTCCCACTCCAGCCACGCCTTGGCGAAGGCCTGCTGCTGCTCGGGGCTCACACCTTCGAACATCTCGGCGGGGGACTTCGCGGACCGGTACAGAACCAGGAACTTGGACACGGATTCTCCATTTCACGTGAGGGTTACTGACTGGATGCCCGATATGTCACTGATCGCTTCGAGCGTACTGCGATCCCTACCGGGCGGGTTGGGATTCTCAATTCCGTCGAACTCGAACAACATCAACGATACAAGCGACAAAGGACAGGTTCTGTCCTTGCTTTCGGGCATTCTGATCTCATGTTGGAAACATCGGCACGCCTGCTGAAATTACTGTCCATCCTGCAGTCCCGACCCGAATGTTCAGGCCCTGAACTGGCCGAACACCTCGATGTCACCGTGCGCACGGTGCGCCGCGACATCGAACGCCTGCGCGCATTGGGGTATCCGGTGGACTCTGTGCGCGGCAGCGCGGGCTACCGCCTCGGCGCGGGCAGCGCTCTGCCGCCGCTGCTACTGGACGACGAGGAGACCGTCGCGATAGTGATGGGATTGCGAACCGTTAGCGGTGGCCCGGGTATCGCGGAGGCGGCGGGGCGGGCGCTGGCCACGCTGAACCAGGTGCTGCCCTCGCGGCTGCGCCATCGCCTCGACACCCTGGCCCGCACGATGGGCACAGTGCAAGCTGGTGCCTCGCCGCTGGCGGCGGGCACTCTGCTCGCGGTGTCACAGGCGTGTCAGCGTCATGAACGGCTGCGGTTGGACTACACCGACAACAGCGGCCGCGACAGCGTGCGCGAGGTGGAACCGCACGCGGTGATCAACCTGTATCAGCACTGGTACCTGGTGGCCTGGGATGTCGCGGCCGGGGATTGGCGTTCGTTCCGTATCGACCGCGTGCGTCCGCGTACCCCGACCGGTCCGCGGTTCACCGTGAGGACTCCGCCCGAGGGCGACTTCGCCACCTATCTGGGCAAACGCATGTCGGTGGGGGCGTGGCCGTGGCAGGCCACAGTCACCCTGCATCGTTCCGCGGTCGAGCTCGCCGACCGGATCTGGCCCGGGATGGGAGTCCTGGAACCGGTCGATGACACCTGTTGTCTGCTGCATGTCGGCGGTGACTCCCCGACCTCGCTGGCGTGGATGATCACCTCCATCGACACAGACTTCACCCTCACCTCTCCTCCAGAGCTGGTCACGGAACTGAAGACCCTCGCCTACCGGTGCCTGGCCGCGGTCACCGACACATGAGGCGCGCGGTCCCCGAGCCCGTACCGCGATCGACCGGCTCATTGCCCGCCGCGACATCCACATCCACATCCACATCCACATCCGGGAGAAGACGCTGTGGCGGATGCTGTACGAAACCTGCGCTCGCGCAGAGGAACGGCGCCCAGGACGCGGCTCACTCCGCGGTCGGGTCCACCGCGACGCGCTGCTTGCGGCCGACCGTGGCCCGCATGACCGGCTCGACGACACGCGCCGCGATCGGGCCGATGATCGCCATCAGCAGCACATACGTGGTCGCCAGCGCGGCGAACCCGTCGGGCACCGCGCCGGCAGCCACGGCCAGACCGGCGATGACGATCGAGAACTCGCCGCGGGCGACCAGCGCCGTGCCGGCCCTGGCCCGGCCGAGCTGGGACGCGCCCGCGCGTTTGGCCGCCCACCAGCCGGTGGCGATCTTGGTCGTGGTGGTGACCACGGCCAGCAGCACCGCCCAGCCCAGGACCGGCGGAATCGTCGCCGGATCGGTGCTCAGCCCGAACAGGACGAAGAACATCGCCGCGAACAGATCGCGCAGCGGTTCGAGGATCTTGGTGGCATCGTGCGCGGTGGAATCGGAGATCGCGATGCCGAGCAGGAACGCGCCCACCGCCGCCGACACCTGCACGGCCGAGGCGACACCGGCCACGAGCAGCGCCGAACCGAGCAGCTTGAGCAGGAAGATCTCCCGATCCTCGCTGGCCACGATCGCCGAGACGTACTTGCCGTATCTCAGCGCGACGACGAGGACCACGGTCACCGCGACCAGCGCGATACCGACGGTGGTCAACCCGGCCACGAAGCCGACACCGGCCAGCACGGCGGTGAGCACCGGCAGATAGACCGCCATCGCCAGGTCCTCGAACACCAGGATCGACAGCACCACCGGGGTTTCCCGGTTACCCAGCCTGCCCAGGTCGTTGAGCACCTTCGCCACGATGCCGGAGGAGGAGATGTAGGTGACGCCGGCCATCGCGATCGCGCCGGTCGGCCCCAGCCCCAGCATCAGCGCCACGATGACGCCCGGTGTCGCGTTGAGCACCAGGTCGAGCAGGCCCGCCGTCCACGACTTGCGCATGCCGGTGACCAGTTCCCCCGCCGTGTACTCCAGGCCGAGCAACAGCAGCAGCAGGACGACGCCGATCTCGCTGGCGATGTGGATGAAGTCCTCCACCTCGTGCAACTCGATCAGGCCGCCGGTCCCGAAGACCAAACCCCCGAGCAGATAGAGCGGGATGGGCGAGAGGCCGACGCGGGCCGCGATGCGCCCGAGCACCCCCAAACCGAAGAACACCGCCCCTAGCTGGATCAAAGCCAGCGCGGATCCACTGATCTGCACCGGCTCAGCCGTCGGCGAGGATCGCGGCGGCAGCGTCGAGTCCGGCGTGCGTGCCGACTACGACGACCATGTCACCGCCGAGGAACTCGAACTCCGGTCCCGGTGAGGCATGGACCTGCCCCGCGCGCAGTACCGCGACGATCGACGCGCGGGTCCTGGTCCGCATCTCGGTCTCGCCGAGGCGCCGTCCGGCGTAGGCCGAGCTCGACGGCACCGGCATCGACCGCGTGCTCACCCCGTCGAGGTCGCGGTGCTCTTCGCGCAGCTGCGCGACCAGCTGGGGCGCGCCCAGCAAACCGGCCAGGGTACGGGCCTCGGTGCTCGACAGCGGAATCTGCACGGTGGCATCGGGATCGCCGACCTTGGTGAAGATCAGATCGGTGCCCCCGTCGCGGTGGTCGACGACGCCGATGCGGCGGTCCACCTTCGTCAGCGAAAACTCTTTCCGGACACCGATTCCCGGCAGGGAAGTCACATCTACATTCATTGGATCACCTAACCTCAGCTAGGCAATACCTTACCTTCTCTTTACCATTCGCACGGCCGCTCAGCCCTGGTCGAGCAACCTTCCGGCGGCCTCGAGCCCCTCGTCGGTGCCGACCACGACGACGAGATCACCGGCGATGAAGGTGAAATCCGTTCCCGGCGAAGGGGTCACATCCCCCGCGCGGACCACCGCGACGACCGAGGCCTTGGTGCGGGTGCGCATCGCGGTGTCGCGCAACGGCCGACCGTCGAACGGGCTGCCGCGATCGATCGCGAACTGTCTGGTCGACAGCTCCCCGACGCCATGCACGGCCGCGGTCTTCTGCACCACCTGCGGCGCCCCGAGCAGACCCGCGAGGACACCGATCTCGGTGCTCGACAAGGGAATCGACGTGGTCGTGTCGAAGTCCCCCGCCCGCGAGACGACCAGATCGACGCTGCCGTCGCGATGCTCGATCACGCCGATCCGGCGACGCGCCTGCGCCAGCGGGAAGTCCTTGCACACGCCGATCCCAGGTAGAGGCGTCACATCGATGTTCACGCCCTCACAGTACGACGACTTCGGAATAACACCAGCCCCACCCGGCGCCGCACGCACGCCGCTGAGATGGTAACGGTCTGGTTGTGACAAGAGTCTGACGGTACCGGCGGTGCGGTGGTGTCGAGGTAGCGGGCGGGCAGAATCAGACCATGACCGAACAGGGCGTAGCGCTATGAATTCTGTCCTTCGCAGAATGTCGACGGTAAGGGGCTGAACACGATGCGGATACTTCTGACCGGCGCGGCCGGCTTCATCGGTACCCATGTCCACAGCGCTCTCGCTGCGGCGGGCCACGAGGTGATCGCCGTCGATCTGATGCTGGCCGCTGCGCACGGCACCGCTGCGCAACCGCCGGACGGTGTGTGCCATGCCGACGTACGCGACGGCGCCGCACTCGATCTGCTGCTGCGCGGTATCGACGTCGTCTGTCACCAGGCGGCGGTCGTCGGGGCAGGGGTGAGCGCGCAGGACGCGCCCGCCTTTGCCAGTCACAACGATTACGGCACCGCGGTACTGCTGGCGGCGATGGACCGGGCAGGTTGCGGTCGGCTCGTGCTGGCCTCGTCGATGGTGGTGTACGGCGAAGGGTGCTATCGCGGCGCCCGGTGCGGCCCAGTCGACGTGGGATCGCGCCGCCGAGTCGACCTCGACGCCGGGATGTTCGAGCACCGCGACCCCGTGACCGGCGAGATTCTCGGCTGGTCGACGGTTGACGAGAACGCGGCGCTGCGGCCGCGGAGTCTCTACGCGGCCAGCAAACTGGCCCAGGAGAATTACGCGGCGGCGTGGGCGGCGGTGACCGGTGCGAGCGTCACCGCGCTGCGCTATCACAATGTTTACGGCGACGGGATGCCCAGGGACACACCATATTCCGGCGTCGCGGCGATCTTCCGCTCGGCGCTGGAGGCGGGACAGGCACCACAGGTGTTCGAGGACGGCGGACAGGCACGGGACTTCGTCCATGTCACCGACATCGCGGCCGCGAATCTCGCTGCTGTCGAACGGCCGCAGCCGGGATTCGTGGCCTTCAATGTCTCGTCGGGGCGCCCGATCACGATCGGCGAGGTCGCGACGGTGTTGGCCCGCGCCTGCGGTGGCCCGGCGCCGGTCGTGACCGGCCGCTACCGGGCCGGGGACGTTCGCCATATCGTGGCCGATCCCGCGCGTGCCCGTCGCGCACTGGGCTTCGTGGCCCAGGTCGATCCGATGGAAGGCCTCGCCAGGTTCGCCACCGCGCCCCTGCGACCGGCGGCCGGGGTGGGCGCGCCGACGGTATAGATCAGCGACCGGGCAACGGCAACCTGACCTCGAAACGACAGCCCTGTTCCCGGTTCTCGGCGATGATGTCGCCGTGGTGGGCTTCGATGAGACCGGCGGCGATGGCCAGTCCCATGCCGCTGCCAGTGGGGATGCCGCCGGCAGCCGTAGGGGAACGTGCGGCGGTGCCACGATAGGCGATGTCGAAGATGCGTGGCAGGTCGTCGTCGGCGATACCCGGTCCGGAGTCCTCGACCCGCGCCCAGGCGTGATCGCCGGTGGTGCCCGACGAGATCGCGACGTGCCCGCCAGGTGGTGTGTGGGCGATGGCGTTGCAGACGAGGTTGGTCAGAACTCGCCCGAGCGCCTGATCACTGGCCGACACCACGATGCCGGTGCCGGGTTGCTCGGCGTGCAGCGACACCTGTGCCCGGTCGGCGGTGGGCCGGTTGGCGGCCAGGACCTCGTCGATCAGCTCACGCAGGTCGACCGGTTCCAGTTCCAGCCGCAAGGCCCCCGCGTTGATTTTCGACATCTCGAACAGGTCATCGACCATCCTTGCCAGCCGCTCGGTCTCGACTCCGATCTGCTCGGCGTACCGGGCGACGTCGGGTCTGGCGCGGACCACACCGTCGGACAACGCCTCGGCCATCGCTCTGATGCCGGCGAGCGGCGTGCGCAGGTCATGGCTGACCCAGGCGACCAGTTCCCGCCGTGATTGTTCCGCAGCCCGTTCCTGCTCACGGATCTGCTTCTCCCAGACGGTCTTGCGTGCTTGCTCGCGGCCGAGGAGGACGGCGGCGGGCACCGTGACTGCGGCGACGACGGCCAGGACGATGGCGGTGCGCTGGAGTTCATCGGTGAACATCAGCCCGCTGACACCAATGACACCGGCCAGCGTCGACACGGTGGGAATCAGTACGAGCACCGCCATACTGGTGGTCAGCGAGCGGTTGCTCGTCGCCCGCAGCAGCAGCGCGCCGACCACGACGATCGGCACCGAACAAGCCAGTGCGTAGCCGATGAGCTGGGTGGTGTCCTCAGGCATGGCCGCCTCCTGGTCGGGCGTCGGTGCGGGCCCAGGAGTATCCCTGGCCCCAGACGGTTTCGATGCGGTGCAGGTCGCCGAGTTTGGCCCTGACCCGTTTGATGTGCACGGTCACCGTGGACAGGTCGCCGAAGTCCCAGCCCCACACCTGCGCGAGAAGTTCGGTGCGGCTGAACACCTGCTGCGGATGGCGCAGGAGAAACACCAGCAGGTCGTATTCGCGTGGGGTCAGCTCCACCGGCGCCCGGTCGACGAAGACGAGCCTGCCGGTGGGGTGCACCTCGATGGGGCCGTCGCGCAGGACGGATGGTTCGGTGTCGGGCGGTCGGCGTGATCTGCGCAGCACCGAGGAGACGCGCAGCGCGAGTTCACGCGGGCTGAACGGCTTGGTCACGTAGTCATCGGCACCGGCTTCCAGACCGAGAACCCGGTCGTCTTCGTCGCCCAGCGCCGTGAGCAGGATGATCGGCGTCTGTGGGCGTCGACCCGAGCGCACCGCGCGGCAGATGTCGATACCGTCGGGTTCGGGCATCATCACGTCGAGCACGGCGAGTTCGACAGCGTCACCGTGTTCGGCCAGCGCCGACAATGTCGCTGGGCCGTCACCGGTATCGACGACGGTGTGTCCGTCGCGTTCGAGGTAGCGACGCACCACCTCCCGTACCACGGGGTCGTCGTCGGCGATCAGGATGCACATGCGTTCACCAATTCGTCAGGATGGTGTGGGCGATCAGCAGGGCGCCCCCGGCTTGGACGGTGAGCCAGGCGCGCGCACCGGATCGCGGGAGGAACGCGGTCGCGGCGAGCACCCAGATGGCGAACGGTAGCCAGATGCGTTCGGTCTCGGCCTTGCTCAACGCGCTGGCGTCGGCGACCACGATGGCGCACAGTGCGCCGACAACCAGCAGCGCAGTCGGGTCGAGTGCCCGCAGTCGCGGCAAAGACAGTGCTCGATGCAGTGCTGCCGCCGTCGCGAGGCCTAGCGCGCAGAGGGTCGCCGCGAGGTTGGCCCACCACCAATACGCGAATGGCCGCTCGGCGGCGATGCCCTGGTAGTAGCGCTGTACCACCAGGTGGTACCCGTCGAGCCACCAGAACCCCGCCACCGTGAAAGCGGCGGCGACGACAAGCGCGCCCAGGAGGGCGGGCAGTAGCGGCCGCGCCGTGCGCGCGGCGATGAGCACGGCGACCGCGGGCAACGCCATCAGCACCATCCCGTAACTGAGGTAGATGCCGAACCCGAACAGCATCCCCGCGGCGACGGCGATGATGTGCCGGCCCTCCGAGCGGGACGCGACAGCGAAAAGCGCGACCGCCCACGCGGTGACACCGGCGAATACCGCGTCCGCGGAGACCGCGAACCAGAGCGCGGCCGGTGCCAGCGCGAGGAACGGCAACGCCGCGCGAGCACGGTCCTGCGCACCCAGCGCTCCCAGCGCGACCGCGACGGCGACCGCGGTGCTGGTGCCGATCAGCAGGCAAGCCAGCCCGGCCCAGCCCCCACCGCCGAGACCGACCCGGTCGAGCAGTACGAAGAACGACAGGGCGCCCGGTGGATGCCCGGAGACATGGGTGGTCCACGAGTCCGGCTGGAAATCCAGGATCCGGCCGGAGAACCCGCGCAGCATCACCGAGATATCGGTGACGCCACCCACTTCATGGAGATACTCGTGGGAATCGGTGAGCCGACCGGCGAAGCCACGGTGCCAGCCATCGACCATCGCCAGCGTGAACGCCCAGGTGATCGCGGTCAGCCAGGCCAGTACCAGCAACCGCCGCCAGGGCAGCGACCCAGCGAGCGTCGGACCGTACAGCACGACCCCCGCCGCGACGGCGACCGCAGGAACCGTGCCCCACCCGACATGGGGCAACCACTCGCCGAACAGGGGGGCGGCGCCCGCGTACAGCGAGCGCCGCCACGGGTCGCTCGCGATTCGCGGGACGACGAATGCCGCAGTGACCAGCGCGGCGGCCACGGCGGCGCCGACGAAGTCGCCGGTCAGCCCGGATCTGGGCCGAGCTGCGAGCTGGGAGTGGGTGGGCACAGTGCTCACCCTATGGCCACGCCACGCGGCCGGCACGCGTCCAGCCGACCACCGTCATTGTTTTGTCACAGGTTTTCCCGGCCGAGGGGCTTACCGTCGAATCATGACAAAACCGCAGGCCAGTCGAGGTGAGGTCACCGTGGTCATCCCCTGTCGGGATGAGGCCGAGGCGCTACCGATGGTGCTCGCGGCCATCCCACCCGGCTATCACGCGTTGGTCGTCGACAACGGCTCGACCGACGCGACAGCGGCCGTTGCCCGGGGGAACGGGGCGACTGTGGTGCCGGAAGGCCTGCCCGGCTACGGCGCCGCGGTCCAGGCGGGCATCGCGGCCGCGCGCACCGAACTGGTCGCGGTTCTGGATGGTGACGGCTCGATGGACCCCGGCGAGCTACCCGCGCTGGTCGAGCTGCTGCGCGACGGGGCCGACCTGGTTGTCGGGCGACGTGTACCGGTATCAACGGGAGTGTGGCCGTGGCACGCGCGACTGGGCAATCAGGTGATCGCCTGGCGGCTGCGACGCCGATACGGGCTACCCGTCCACGACATCGCCGCGATACGGGTGTCTCGCCGCAGCGCGCTGCTCGCACTCGGGCCGATGCACACCCGGTCCGGGTATCCGCTGGAACTCCTCATGGGCGCGGCGGGCGCGGGCTGGCGAATCGTCGAGCGCGACGTCACCTACCGGCCGCGGGCAGGCGGAGTCTCGAAAGTGTCCGGGTCATGGCAGGGTTCGCTGCGCGCCACCCGCGACTTCCTGGCGGTCCTGCGGTGAGCGGGCGCAGGGCCCAGACGCTGGCGGTGACGTTGCTGGTGATCGCCAAATCACCGATCGCCGGGTACGCCAAGACCCGGTTGACTCCACCGCTGCGTCCGCGAGAGGCAGCGGACGTCGCCGCCGCCTCGCTGCTCGACACCCTGGATTCGGTGTCCCGCAGTCGGGTCACCCACCGTGTCGTGGCGTTCACCGGGGAGCTGGCAGCCGCACAACGTCGCACCGAATTGACCAGGGCACTGAGCGATTTCGAGGTCGTACCGCAGCGGGGCGTCGGCTTCGGCGCCCGGCTGGCCAACGCGCACGCCGACGCCGCACGCCACGGACTACCCGTCCTGCAGATCGGCATGGACACCCCGCAGGTCGGGCCCGAGGTGCTGACGCGGTCAGCGCGCATATTGCTCGGCAGTGACTCCGGCCCCGATGGTCGCACCGGCACGGACGCCGTCCTCGGACCCGCAGAAGACGGCGGCTGGTGGGCGCTCGGCCTGTCCGAACCACAAGCCGCGCGAGTACTCGTCGATGTCGCGATGTCGACGCCACGCACAGGTGCCCTCACCAGGAAAGCGCTGCAGGACTGTGGAAATCGGGTACGGCTGCTCCCTACCTTCGCCGACGTCGATACCTTCGACGACGCACTCCGTGTGGCCACCATGACCGGCGGGCAATTCGCCGCCGCGATAGCGGCGCTGCGCCGGAGCGGACTGGCACTGCGATGAACACCGTCGACATCGCACTGTTCGATCAAGCACTGGCCGGTGCCGATTGCTGGGTCCGCAGCACGAACGGGTCGCGGCGACCGCTGCCGACCCGGCGCTGGCTGGGCGTGTCCGATGTCGCGGCCGACCGACATGTCGACACCGCCTTGATGTGCTGTTGCGACGGCCCGACCATCGACCTGGGGTGCGGTCCAGGACGACTGGTGGCCGGGCTGGTGCGGCGCGGCGTCGTCGCGCTGGGCGTCGACATCTCGCCGATGGCCATCGCGGTCAGCCGATTCCGCGGTGCCCCAGCGCTGCGGCGCGATGTGTTCGGACCGCTACCCGGTTCGGGCCGCTGGGCGTACGCGATCGTGGCCGACGGCAACCTCGGCATCGGTGGCGACCCGGTGCGCATGCTGGCCAACGTCGAGTCTCTGCTCGCCCGCGACGGCATCGCCATCGTCGAATTTTCCGCGCCGGGAACAGGAATGCTGGCCGATACGATCCGGTTGGAGACCCGGACCTCGGTCGGGGAATGGTTCCCCTGGGCGCGGGTGGGCATCGAGCTCGCCGATCCGATCGCGACCTCGGCCGGCTTGCGCGTGCTGACCACCGCGAACGTCTCCGGGCGCTACATCGCGTGGCTGCGCCCTGCTGCTCCGGGCTCGAGGGTGCGGCAACGATGAGAACGCCGTTCGGCCCCGGTCCGCACCTGTCGACCGCGCGAGGACCACAGGTCGCCGCCCGTGTCGGCATCGCGCTCGGGGTGGCCGTGCTCGTCTGCTTCGTGACCGGCCTGCTCAGCCACTGGATTCAGCATCCGCCGGACTGGTTCAGCTGGCCGGCCCGCCCGGTCTGGCTGTATCAGTTCACCCAGGGACTGCACGTCCTCACGGGCATCGCGTCGATCCCGTTGCTGCTGGTGAAGCTGTGGGCGGTGTATCCGAGACTGTTCGCGAAGCCACTGATCGGGTCACCGGTCCGCGCGCTCGAACGCGGGTCGATCGCACTGCTGGTCGGCGCCACGATCTTCCAGCTGACGACCGGGTTGCTCAACACCGCCAACTACTACCCGTGGAAGTTCTTCTTCCCGGCCGCGCACTACGCGATGGCCTACGTCGCCCTCGGGGCACTGGCGGTGCATCTGGCCGTCAAGATCCCGGTGGTCCGCACCGCCCTGAGCCGTCCGCTCGAAGACCAGGAGCCGGAGCACGCGGAACCCGGTGTCCGCCACGATATTTCGCGGCGCGCAGTGCTGGCTGCCGCGGGATTGTCGGCCACGGTGGCCGTGGTCACTGTCGCGGGCCAAACCGTGCCCTTTCTGCGCCGGATATCGGTCCTGGCTCCGCGCAGCGGGCGCGGCCCCCAGGGACTGCCGGTGAACCGCTCCGCCGCTGCGGCCGGAATCGGTTCCCGCGCAACCGATGTCAGCTACCGATTGACTGTTGCCGTCGGAGCGCGGCGGCGTGCCTTCACCCGCGCCGAACTGGCGGCGCTGCCACAGACCACCGCTCGCCTGCCGATCGCCTGCGTCGAAGGCTGGAGTGCCACCGCTGACTGGACCGGTGTCCGGCTGCGTGACCTACTCGCGGCGGTCGGCGAATACCGAGGCGGAGAGGTCCGGTTCACCTCGCTCGAACGCGGCGGTCTCTACAGCAGTTCGACTCTGCCGCAACGTCACGCGGTCGATGCCGACACGCTGGTCGCGCTGGCGGTCAACGGCGAAACCCTCGACCTCGATCATGGGTATCCTTGCCGGCTGATCGCACCGAGCCGACCCGGAGTGCTGCAAACGAAGTGGCTGTCCACGATCGAGGTCCGACAATGACCGCTGTGCGGGTGTTGCTCGGGCTGTTCGGTATCGGGCTCGCGGGGTACGGCATCGCCCTGCTCTCGGACCTGAGCAGGACTGATCTGCTATCGGTGGCGGTGTGGTTTGCCGGCGGAATCGTGCTGCACGACGCGGTTTTCGCGCCGCTGTCCGCGGCCGCCGGCGTCGGGGCGCGACGGATCTTGCCCAGTAGCTGGTGGGCGGCGGCGGCATGCGGCGCTGTCGCCACGGTCGCGGTGCTGGTGCTCGCGGCGCCGGTGGTCGGTCGCGGCCATGCGCTGGCGGATAACCCCACGTTGCTCGATCGCGACTACCCTGCCGGTGTGATCGCCGCGGTCGTCACCGTATGGGTACTTGTCGGCGTCGGTGCCGTCGCCGGCCGCGGCATCCGAGCAGCCCGGTCACCCCGGCGTCGACCGTAGCGCGGGCGCACCACAGTGTTCGTGCGTCCGCCGCCGAAGTGTTCACCGGCGCAGGCAACGGCCAGCCGAGGAACCGCGGGCGCGGGACTATCTCCAGGCGAACCGCCAGCGGGTGGCGCCGTGGGGATCGGTCAGGGCGACTCCGACCGCGGCGTGGACGGTGAAGCGGTACAGATGCCAGGGGGCCGGGCCCGCGCTCTGGGCACTGAACGGCGCGGTGACCGCGTCACCCGCCCGTTCGGCGGGCCAGCCGGTGTCGCGGTAGTCGGCGGTGACCCGGTCGATCTCGGCGTGGTCGGTGGTGCGCACCGCTGTGCCTTCGAACACGAGGTCGACGTCGTCGGGGAAACGGAACGACAGCGTGCACGCCGGGTTCGCGGCCAGGTACCGGGACTTGTGGGTGTCCGGGCCGCTGGTGAAGTAGAAGTGCTCGCCGACGAGGGTCGCGCCGATGCCCGCCGAGTGGGGCCTGCCGTCCGGACCGACCGTGCCGAGGAACTGGGCGGTCTCCAGGGCGGCGATGCCGTTCTCGATGGCGGCGCGCGCCCGGCTCCACGGCAGCTGGTCGGTGCCGTAGATGTTGAGGTCGGTGGCGTCGACGGGATCGGGCAGCATCGGTTCTCCCTTGACAAAGGCGCTGGCCCGGCGGGTCAACGGAGGACTCACACAGGTTTTCCAGTATAGGTGCGAGCGGTTCGGCACCGGCAGTGGCTTGCGTATTCGGGCGAAGTTGTGTGTTGTTGAGTCGTGACCAACTCATCCGGAGACGCGTATCCACTCACGGACACGATGACCACCACGACGGCGGTACACGACGGCGTCACGGTGCTGACGGTGACCGGCGAGGTCGACCTGGCGACCGCGCCCGCGCTCGACGCCACGATCGAGGCCATCCTGGCCGACAAACCGGCAACGCTGGTGATCGACCTGACCGCGGTCGGGTTCCTGGCCTCGGCGGGCATGGCGACCCTGGTCGCCGCGCATCAGCGGGCAGGCCAGACCACGGCGATCGCGATCGTCGCCGACGGGCCCGCCACCAGCCGTCAGCTGAAGATGACGAGCCTGGACCAGGTGTTCGCCATGCACACCACGCTGGCCGCCGCCTTGGCGTCGTTCACGTCCTGACCCCACAAAATATCGGGGGGGGGGGGGCCCGCGGGCGCGCGCGGCG
>NZ_JBHXMY010000037.1:0-20767 GCF_042720195.1 Nocardia sp. NPDC058497
ACGGCGTCCTGGTCGGCGACCACCGGCTCCGGGCGCTGACCGCTCATGCCGGGGTGTCCATCCAGATCACGCCGGCGATGCGGCCGGTCGGGGCGCCGCGGCGGTGGCTGAACAGGGTCTTGTCCTCGATGGTGCAGCGCGGGTCGAGCGCGATTCCGCCGACGCCCGCCTCGGTGAGCTGCCTGCTGATGCCCGCGCGCAGGTCGAGACCGGGGGTTTTGCGGACCGTCGTGGTGGCGCTGCCGGGCAGGTGGGCCTCGACATCGGCGCGCATCGCGGCGGGGACTTCGTACTGGCGGCCCGACGCGGCGGGGCCGAGGAAGGCGCCGATCCGGTCGACACGCGCGCCGACCGAGACCATCGCCTCGAGCACCCGGGGCACGATCCCGATCCTGGCGCCGATACGGCCCGCGTGCACCGCGGCGATGACGCCCGCCTCGTCATCGGAGAGCAGGATCGGCACGCAGTCGGCGGTGAGCACCACCAGGGCGAGGTTCGGCACGGTCGTGACCAGCGCGTCGGTCACCGGCACCGGTTCGGCGCGCGGTCCGTCGACGATCTCGACAGTGCGTCCGTGCACCTGCTCCATCCACACCAGCCGGTCGGGGGTGAGCCCGATGCCCTCGGCCAGCCGAATCCGATTGCGGCGCACGGCCTCCGGGTCGTCACCGACGTGATCGCCCAGGTTGAACGAGTCGTACGGGGCGGCGGAGAAGCCACCGGCGCGGGTGGTGGTCACCCGGCGGACGGTCACGGTGGGCGGTGCGGAAGTCATGTCTTCGAGGGTAGTGCGGTCGGGAGGGAGTGGGTTGCCCGCGCATGGTGATGTCGGTCAACCGGGGTCGCGCCTTCTGAGTAGGGTAGAAACCAGCCCTGGTCAACTTCACATACGCGGAGTTCTTATCCCGCGGGGACATGTGCCCGCAGTCGTCGCACCGATAGGTGCGTTCGGACAGCGGGAGGCGATGCTTGGCTCTCGCACCACACATCCGGCAGTCCATCGTCGTGTAAGCAGGGTTCACCAGTTCACCATGGCGGCCGTGTTTGCGGCTCATCTCCACCAGCGCCGTCTTCGTCGCACCGATCGCGGCGTCTGCAGCTTTCCGCGCCATCGTGGTTCTTGCGAGGAACTTCGGCCGGAAGTCTTCCACGGCGATGTGGTCGAAGTCTCGTGTCACCTTCTTCGCCCATTTTCGGCCCAGGTCCTGCCGTTGTCGGACGACCTTCTTCCCCAGCTTCGCGACCTGCCGTTTCGACACCTTGTAGCCGCGACTGGCGGGCTGCCCCTTCGCAGGTCATCCGTTGATAGCGGGCGAGTTTCGCCGCCGCCGTGCGACCGAACTCGGCGTGCGGGAGATCGTGCGCTGGTCTTTGTCGCGGTTTCGGTGACGCCCCAGTCGATTCCGATCGCGCGCCCGGTCGCCGGTAGCCGCTCCGGTTGGGCAGCGACGACGAACGAGCAATACCAGTGGCCCAGATTGTCGCGGTAGACCCGGACCGAGGACGGTTCAGCGGGGAGCCGACGCGACCACACCGGCCGCACGACGATCCCGCCCGCGAGATGTCACCGGCCTTCTTTCAACCGGAACCCGCGCAGCGTGTAGTTGAGAGTCGGGGCGGCCGCGCGGGCGGCTGTCAGCATCTTGCCGAGCTGGGCAGGGCCGCAAGTACTTTGCTCCCCGGTCGCTCTGTTGTGCAGGTACGTTGCTTGGGATTTGGCGACACACTCGTTCCACACCCACCGGCAGCGGCCCCGCTCACCATGCAGGGCGCGGCGACCGGTTGCGCAGAGCCGGAGTCGGTACGTGTACCGCACGCTCCCCACGGCCGCCGTTTCGCTCATACGTTCGATATCATAGGCATGATTTCCTGAGCGCATCGAGTGGGTCCGCATCGGGAATCGGCAACAGCACAACGTCAGGAAATCCAAGACGGCTCTGCTCGAAGCACTACGGACAGAGGAGAGTTCGTGTTCGAAACCGTGAGTACGGCCGCGCTGACTGCCGCGAGGCACCAGCTGTAGTTTCAGGGGTCACTGTCACACCCTGCGGCGCCCGTGACGTCTTCCAGCTCCCGCGCATGGGCCCACCGCTTCGAGTTCACTCTGACCCAGTCAACGAGAGGCTGTACGGCGAGGACGCCAACTCGATGCTGGTCATCGACGACCCGACGATCACTACTGCCTTGGCAGCGCCAAGAGCTGACCCCCGCGCAGACGAGAAGCGCCCGGACTCCGGGCGGGTTCACGCGGTCGTCGCAACACTCTCGATTGAGAGGTTGCGGCGACCGTGTCGTTTTCGGCGGATGTGCAGTGTTTCGGTGACCAGCTCGTAGGGTTGGTCGATGCCGGGGTCTCGGTGAAGGAAGCGGCCGAGTCGCTGGGGATCACGCGACCGCGCGCCTATGCGATCCTGCGGGCCCTCGGGCGGGGTGTGGGCGTGACGCGGGCTCGTCGGCCGGCACCGGACCCAGCGTTGATCGTTTCAGTGTTCACAGCGACCGGGTCGGTGAACAAGGCCGCGAAATCGGCGGGAGCTTCTCACTCGGTCGCGCGTCGGGTTCTGGTGGAAGCGGGCTTGGTCGAAGCGGTGAAAACGGTGTTCGGGAAAGCCGAGGCCAAACAGCGATTCCTCGAGCTGATCAGCTCGGGTAAGTCGACCTCGTGGGCCGCGCGTGAGGTCGGAGTCAACGTGCGCACCGGTCAGGACTGGCGTGCCGGTGTCCGCCGGACAGGCCGTAAGCGGGTTTACGCCGATGGCACCGTGGTGGACTCGAGCACCGGTACCCGCTACATACAACCGGTGATTGTGAACACGACCGCCGAACCCGCCGCGATCGATGCCCGGTACCTGTCGCAAACCGACCGGGTCGCCATCGCTGACGGGCTGGCGGTGAACTTGTCGTTGACGGCGATCGCGGCCGGGATCGGCAAGCACAAATCGACGGTGTCGAGAGAGGTCCGCGCGCACCGCGTGCAGGGCCGATATCTGCCCTACCGTGCGCATCAGGTCGCCTCGGCGGCGCGAGCACGACCCAAGCAGTCCAAACTGGTGAGCAACCAGGCTTTGCGGGCCGAGGTCGCCGACAAGCTGGCGCAACGGTTCTCGCCGGAGCAGATCGCTGCCCGGCTCCGCAAAGACTTTCCCGACGACGAAAGCATGCGGGTGAGCCACGAAACGATCTACCAGGCACTGTATTTCCAGGCTCGTGGCGGTTTGAAACGTGAAGTGGCCCAAGCGCTTCGAACGGGGCGGGCTCGCCGCAGACCGCAGCGCGCACCCAATCAGCGGACTCCGCGGTTCGTCGATGACATGGTAATGATCAGTGACCGTCCGGCCGAGGTCGCCGACCGGGCAGTGCCCGGACATTGGGAAGGTGACCTGATCATGGGCGCGGGCAACTCCTCCGCGATCGGGACCTTGGTCGAACGCTCGACCAGGTACACGATGCTGGTCCACTTGCCCGGCGGGCATGACGCCGAAACCGTCCGCGACGCGTTGATCGCCACGATCTCGACCCTGCCCGGGCATCTGCGGGGGTCGTTGACCTGGGACCAAGGTTGCGAGATGGCCCGTCATAAGCAGTTCTCCATGGCCACCGATATGGCGGTCTACTTCTGTGACCCGCACTCGCCCTGGCAGCGCGGCACGAACGAGAACACCAACGGGTTACTGCGCCAATATTTCCCGAAGGGCACTGACCTGTCGGTGTTCGGTCCTGCCGATCTCGAACACGTCGCCCAGGAACTCAACGGGCGTCCACGCAAAACGCTCGACTGGGATAACCCAGCCGAGCGTTTGCGTGATCTACTGACCGTCTAACACCAGCGGTGTTGCGACGACCCCTAGAAACCGCCCCGCGGAGTACGGGCGCTTGTCGTTGTGCTGTCTATCGACGCATGAAGATCGGCACTTCGATGTCGTCGTCATCGTCGCCGTCGTCACGCTGATCGGGATTGTTCACCTGGTTCATCGCCCGCTCGGTGACCCGCTGACGCTCGGATTCCCGGTACCGCTCGGTGTCCCGGTAGCTCGGCGCGCTGGTGCGGCCGGTCGACACCCCGCTGGTGGCGGGTTCGGTGGCGCGCGCGGGCGCCTCGCTACGGGCCTGGCCGACCTCGCCCGCCCGGCCGGAACCGATCGGGTTGGTCCCGTTGCGCGGGGTGCTGACGTTGGTCTCGAACGCCCGCCGCGACGGTCCGCCACCGTCGAAGCCCGCCGCGATCACGGTCACGCGCACCTCGTCGCCGAGCGAATCGTCGATGACGGTACCGAAGATGATGTTGGCCTCGATGTGGGCCGCCTCCTGCACCAGCGAGGCCGCCTCGTTGATCTCGAACAGACCGAGATCGGAGCCGCCCGCGATGGAGAGCAGCACGCCGTGCGCGCCGTCCATCGACGCCTCGAGCAGCGGTGAATTGATCGCCGTCTCGGCCGCTTTCACCGATCGGCCCTCGCCGCGCGCCGAGCCGATGCCCATCAGTGCCGAGCCGGCGCCCGACATGACGCTCTTGACGTCGGCGAAGTCGACATTGATCAGACCGGGCGTGGTGATCAGGTCGGTGATGCCCTGAACACCGTTGAGCAGCACCTCATCCGCGGAGCGGAAGGCGTCCATCAGGCTCACCGCCGCGTCGCCCAGCTGCAGCAGCCGGTCGTTCGGAATGACGATGAGGGTGTCGCACGACTCGCGAAGCAGGTTGATCCCCACCTCGGCCTGGTTCCCACGCCGTTTGCCCTCGAAGGAGAACGGCCGGGTCACGACACCTATGGTCAGCGCGCCCAGCTTGCGGGCGATGCTCGCGACGACGGGCGCGCCACCGGTACCGGTGCCACCACCCTCGCCGGCGGTGACGAAGACCATGTCGGCGCCCTTGAGCACTTCTTCGATCTCGTCCTTGTGGTCTTCGGCGGCCTTACGGCCGACTTCCGGGTCGGCGCCTGCGCCGAGGCCGCGAGTCAGCTCGCGACCGACATCGAGTTTGACGTCGGCATCGCTCATCAGCAGGGCTTGGGCGTCGGTATTGACCGCGATGAACTCGACTCCCTTGAGTCCCTGTTCGATCATTCGGTTGACGGCGTTCACGCCGCCGCCGCCGATACCGACGACCTTGATCACCGCAAGGTAGTTGTGCGGGGGCGTCATGGGCTCTCGCCTTCCTTCGATCTTAAACCCTCAACCTCAACCATAGGGTTGGCGTTATGTCAAGTATCCGACTGCTGCGGAACGCTATTCGCAGCCACTGCGATCCCGGCGCAGGCGCGCCGAGACGAGAGCCAGAATCTTGTGCCACAAAGAGTGTCGCTCACTTTACCGTGACCAGATTCGGACTCGACACGTCGAACACGGTCCCCTCACGGGTCAGCAGCGGCAACACGACGGCAGCTTTGCGCTCACCGTCGCCCGTGCCGCCCCACACTACCTTCCTACCGTCGCGAAGGTTCAGTGAGACGTCCGAAATCGACCGTGCGACAACCTCACCCACCTGCACCGACAGCGCGGGCGGCAGCGTGACCAGCACATCCACAGCAGCCTTGGCCGCCGCGGGCCCCATGAAGGAGCCCTCGGTGATCAACTCGGGTACCCCGATCGGTGACGCGGGCTCGATCGCGAATTCGACACTCTCGGCGTCGATCAGGTGCGCGCCGTCCGGTGATTCGATGTACAGCACCGGTGTTCGTTCCACCACAGTCACCAGCACGGTGGACGGGAATGTGCGCTGTACCCGGACCGAGCGCACCTTCGGGATCGCGGCGACCCGCTGGGCGATCGCAGTGGTATCGATGCGCAACATCGAACGGCCGTCCGGGATTTCGAGCCGCCCGC
Source organism: Nocardia sp. NPDC058497 (assembly GCF_042720195.1). Taxonomy (NCBI): domain Bacteria; kingdom Bacillati; phylum Actinomycetota; class Actinomycetes; order Mycobacteriales; family Nocardiaceae; genus Nocardia; species Nocardia sp. NPDC058497. The sequence continues at coordinate 5,827 of NZ_JBHXMY010000037.1, forward strand.
GGACCTCCGCCTGCGACACCGCCGATAAACCGTCGACACGCACGGTGCGCACCGACAGCACGGGCGTGAACCAGGCCAGGACGGCGAGCACCGTCACCACGAGGAGACCGACCACCGTCCAGATCCGGTAGCCGTGCCACCCGCGCGCGGCGGGCATCGGCAATCTCACCGGCCGCCCTGTTGGGGCCGCGCCCGCAGGCCGTCGAGGATCTGGCTGCCGAGCATGGTCACATCGCCGGCGCCCATGGTGATCACCACGTCGCCGGGCTGGGCCAGCGCGGCGACCTGCCTGCCCACCTTCGACATATCCGGTTGGTAATGCACGGGACTGGTCACCGCCTGGGCCACCAGCGCGCCGTTGACACCGGGCAGCGGCTCCTCGCGGGCGCCGTAGACATCGAGTACGACCACCTCGTCGGCCAGGCTCAGCGCGGTGCCGAACTCGGTGGCGAAAGTGGCGGTGCGGCTGTACAGATGCGGCTGGAACACCACGATCACCTGACCGCGCCGGGTGCGGGCGCCGTCACGCGCCTCCTGGGCGACGAGCTGGGCCGCGGCCTCGAGCACGGCGCGCACCTCGGTGGGATGGTGGGCGTAGTCGTCGAAGACGCGCACGCCGTTCTCCCGGCCGGTGAACTGGAACCGGCGGTGCACGCCGCCGAAACCTTCCAGCCCCTGCACGATCTCGTCGACATCGGCGCCGGTGGCCCTGGCGGCCAGCAGCGCGGCCAGCGCGTTGAGCGCCATGTGCCTGCCCGGCACCGACAGCCGCACCGTGCGCGGGGTGGTCTCGCCCGCCAGCTGGAATTCGACGATGCCGCCGACATCGCGTGGCTGCCAGTCGATCAGCCGCGCGCCGACCGTCACCGGGGCGTCGGTCAGGTCGCCGGAGCCGTAGCCGAGGACCTCGACGCCGCGCTCGGCCAGCCGGGGCGCGACGCGACGGGCCAGGGCCAGCGAGCCGGGATCGTCGAGGCACACGACCAGCAGGCCGCCGGGGGCGAGCCGGTCGGCGAAGTCGTCGAACACCTGGATGTAGGCCTCGTCGGTGCCGAAGAAGTCCAGGTGATCGGACTCGATATTGGTGACCACGGCGACGTCCGGGTCGTATTGCAGCAGTGAGCCGTCGGACTCGTCGGCCTCGGCCACGAAGATGTCGCCGCTGCCGTGGTGGGCGTTGGTGCCCGCCTCGTTGAGCTCACCACCGACCGCGAACGACGGATCGGCGCCGCAGTGCTGCAGCGACACGATCAGCATCGAGGTAGTCGAGGTCTTGCCGTGGGTGCCCGAGACCAGCAGCGTCTTGTGCCCGCGCATCAGCGCGGCGAGCACGGTCGGGCGCAGCAGCACCGGGATGTGGCGCCGATTCGCCTCGACCAGTTCGGGATTGGTCTTCGGGATGGCGGCGTAGGTGGTGACGACGACCGTCGGGCCGCCGGGCAGCAGGTCGAGCGCGTCGGCGTCGTGGCCGATGCGGACCTGCGCGCCGCGCGCCCGCAGCGACAGCACGCCGCGGCTCTCGCGGGCATCGGACCCGGACACCGCGCCACCGCGCGACAGCAGAATCCGGGCGATGCCGGACATGCCCGCGCCGCCGATGCCGACCATGTGCACCCGCTCGAGCTCGGGCGGCAGGCCGGTCCCGGCGTCCTCGCTGATCCCGGTCATCGGGCGACCTCGGTGACGATCCTGGCCACCGTGTCGGCAGCGTCGCGATGGCCTGCGCCTGCGGCGGCGCGGCTCATCTCGGCGAGTCGAGCGGGGTCGAGCAGCAGCGGAATCACCTCATCGATCACGTATTTCGGGGTCAGGTCGGCGTCGGCGACAATTCTGCCACCTCCCTGCGCGACCACGGGCCTGGCATTGAACTCCTGCTCGCCGTTGCCGTGCGGCAGCGGCACGTAGAACGCGGGCAGCCCGACCGCGGACACCTCGGCCACGGTCATCGCGCCGGAGCGGCACACCACCGCGTCGGCGGCGGCGTAGGCCAGGTCCATCCGGGACAGGTACGGCACCGCGACGTAGGGCGCGTCCGCATCGGCGGTGCTCACCTCCACGCTGTTCTTGGGTCCGTGCGCGTGCAGCACCGAGATCCCGGCGGCGGCCAGCTGCGGCGCGGCGCCGGAGACGGCCTCGTTGAGGCTGCGCGCGCCCTGCGAACCACCGAACACCAGCAGGACCGGGCCCTCGGCGGGCAGGCCGAAGTGGGCGCGGGCTTGCGCACGCAACGCCGGACGGTCGAGCCCGGTGATGGAGTCGCGCACCGGGATCCCGACGACCTGCGCGTTCGCCAGCCCCGAATCGGGAACGGCGGCAAGCACCTTCGCGGCCAGCTTGGCGCCGACCTTGTTCGCGATACCCGCCTTGGCATTGGCCTCGTGCACCACGACCGGAACGGCGCGCTTGCGACCGAACAGTCCGCCGCGCGCCGCGAGGTAGGCGGGCAGGGCGACGTAACCGCCGAAGCCGATGATCACGTCGGCCTCGACCTCGTCGATGACGGCCCTGGTCCGCTTCACCGAGGCGCGCACCCGGCCGGGCAGGCGCAGCAGGTCGGCCGACGGCTTGCGGGGCAACGGCACCGGCGGGATCAGCTCGAGCGGGTACCCGCGTTCGGGGACGAGCTTGGTCTCGAGACCGCGCTCGGTGCCCAGCGCGGTCACCCGGATCGAATCGTCGAGCTTGCGCAGCGCGTCGGCGACGGCCAGCGCGGGTTCGATATGGCCGGCCGTGCCGCCGCCTGCGACGATCACCGACAACCCGGTGCGCGGGTGACTCACCTGGATCTACCTCGTTCTTTCGCGTGTGGCATCGGATAGGTCGGTTCCCATGCTCTGGTCGACCGTAGCGAATTGGTGCCGCGGCTCTGCGGCGTACGTCGCCTGCGCTCGGCGGGCGGCTGACGGCGGGGCGCCTGGCGTGGACGTTCGGCTTTGCCGCGCGCGGCGGACTTGCGCGGTGCATCGGCCCTGGCCGGGGTGTACACCTCGGGGATCGGCAGGCGCAGCAACCGGCTGAGCCTGCCGTCCTGCCCGGCCTGCAACGCCGACACCGCTTCCGGTTCGTGCCGGGCGGCGCTGGCGATGATGCCGAACATGAACAGCGTGATCGCCAGCGACGATCCACCCGCCGACACCAGCGGCAGCTGCAATCCGGTCACCGGGAGCAGCCCGACGACATAGCCGATATTGATCAGCGCCTGCGCGGTGATCCAGGTGGTGGCGGTGGCGGTGAGCAGGCGCAGGAACGGGTCGACCGAGCGCAGCGCGATCCGGATCCCGGCGTAGACGAACATCGCCAGCAGCGCCAGCACCGCCATACAGCCGAGGAAACCGAGTTCCTCGCCGATGATGGCGAAGATGAAGTCGTTGTGCGAATTGGGCAGGTAGCTCCACTTGGCGCGGCTCTGCCCGAGCCCGCGGCCCAGGATGCCACCGTCGGCGAGGGAGTACTTGGCTTGGCGCGCCTGATAGTTGACGCCCTGCGGGTCGTCACCGGGGTTGAAGAACGCGCGCACCCGGTCGGAGCGGTAGCCGGCCGACAGCGCCAGCACCGACGCGACGACCACCCCGCTGACCATGATCCCGACGAACAACCGCACCGGCAGCCCACCGAACCACAGCAGCGCCATCAGCACGATGCCCAGCGCGATCGTCGTCGACAGGTTCGGTTCGAGCACCACCAGCAGACACACCAGCAGCCCGGCGGGCACCAGCGGCACCAGGATGTCCTTGAGGTGGGCGCCGCGCCGGGAGGCGAGCAGATGCGCACCCCACACCACCAGCGTCACCTTGACGACCTCGGACGGCTGGATGGACAGCGGGCCGATGTCGAACCAGCGCCGGGCGCCACCGTGCACGGCGCCGATGCCGGGGATCAGCACCAGCACCAGCGCGAGCACCGAGATGCTGAAGAGCGGGAACGACCACTGCCGCAGTAACCGCAGCGGCAGCCGCAGCGCGATATAGAACGCGACGGCGCCCAGCGCGGCGAACATGGCCTGCTGGATGAACAGCGAGTAGGCCGACCCGCCACCGGCATAGGCCTCGACGCTCGACGCCGACAGCACCATGACCAGACCGAGCACGGTCAGCAGGGTCGCGATGGTGACGATCAGGTGAAAGGACGCGAGCGGACGGGCCAACCAGGCGCCGAAGCGCTCCCCCGCCCAACCCGTTCGCCGCGTCTCTGTCATAGGGCCCGCCCGATGTCACCATCTTCCAGTGCCGTCACCGCGTCCACGAAGCAGCGTCCGCGGTGGGTGTAGTCGTCGTACATGTCCAGGGAGGCACCCGCGGGGGCGAGCAACACGGTGTCTCCGGCGCGGGCCAGGCCCGCCGCGGCGCGGACCGCGCGGCCCATGACCGCCTCGGCACGCTGGGATCTCGACGACTCCATGTCTGCATCGTCTCCCGCATCCAGCTCGATGACCGGGACTTCGGGTGCGTGTCGCGCCAATGCGGCGGCGATCACCGGCGCGTCGGCCCCGAACAGGACCGCGCCGACCAGCCGGTCGCCCACTTCCTCGATGAGGTCGTCGACGCTCGCGCCCTTGAGCAGACCGCCCGCCACCCACACCACGTGCGGGTACGCCATGATCGCGGCGCGCGCGGCGTGCGGGTTGGTGGCCTTGGAGTCGTCGATGAACTCGACACCGCCCAGTTCGCGCACGAACGCGGTGCGGTGCGGGCCCACCTTGTGCTCGGCGAGGCCCTCCTTGACGAACTGCGGCGCCACGTCGATCGCCCTGGTCAGCGCGGAGGCGGCGAGGGCATCGGCGATGCCCGCCGGGCCCTGCGGGCTGATGTCGGAGGTCTCGGCGAGGATGGCGGCCTTGGTGAACGCGCGGTCGAGCAGCTTGCCGTCGACCACGCCCAGTTCGCCGTCGGCGGGCACGCCGATCCGGAAGCCGACCGTGCGCCGGGCCTTGGCCTTGCGGGCCAGCGACGCCGCGACCGGATCGTCGAGGCCGACGACGCCGACCCGGCCGGTCAGCGCGCGGGCCTTGGCGGCGGCGTAGGCGTCGAGGCCGCCGTGCCAGTCCAGGTGGTCCTCGGCGACATTGAGCACCACGCCCGCCTCCGGGCGCACCGACGGCGCCCAGTGCAGCTGGAACGAGGACAGCTCGACGGCGAGCACCTGCGGACCCGGGTTGCGGCGCAGCGCGTCCAGGATGGGCAGGCCGATATTGCCGCAGGCCACGCTGGCGATGCCGGCGGCGCGCAGGATCGAGTGCGTCATCTGGGTGGTGGTGGTCTTGCCGTTGGTGCCGGTGATCACCAGCCACTTGCGGACCGGACCGTAGATCCTGGCCTGATCGACCCACCAGGCGAATTCGACGTCACCCCAGACCGGGATGCCCTCGGTGACGGCGGAGACCAGCACCGGCGAGTCCGGCCGCCAGCCCGGGCTGGTGATGACCAGCGCGAACCGGCTCAGGTCGGCGCGTTCCAGCTCGACGCTGGTGGCGACCTCCAGACCCAGTTCGGCGGCCTCGGCCAGCGCCTTGGCACCGGAGTCGGTGACCACCGGGTGCGCGCCGATATCGCGCAGCGGTTCGATCAGCGAGCGCCCGGAGACGCCCCAGCCCGCGACGAGAACGTCACGGCCACGCAGGAATTCGAGCATCGGGCCCGGCGAGCGGAGGGCACGGGGAGAGTGTTCGACCATGTTCGTCCTCACCCGACCTGCGAGAGATATTCGCTGTAGAACAGCCCGAGACCCACGGCGGCGGCGATGCCTGCCAGGATCCAGAATCTGATGATCACCGTGGTTTCGGCCCACTTGCTCAATTCGAAGTGGTGATGGAACGGCGCCATCTTGAACAACCGGTTGCGGGTGGTGCGGTACACCGCCACCTGCAACACTACCGACGCCGCCTCGGCGACGAACAGCGCGCCGATGACGACCATCAGCAGCTCGGTGCGGGTGGTGATGGACAGCCCGGCGAGCATGCCGCCCAGCGCCAGCGACCCGGTGTCACCCATGAAGATCTTGGCGGGCGCGGCGTTCCACCACAGGAAGCCGATGCACGCGGCGGCCGCGGCGGCACACACCAGCGCCAGGTCGAGCGGATCGCGCACGTTGTAGCAGCCCGCCTCGGGCGCGGTGGAGCACGCGTTGCGGTACTGCCAGAACGTGATGATCACGTAGGCGCCGAGCACCAGGCTCATCGAACCGGCGGCCAGACCGTCCAGGCCGTCGGTCAGGTTGACCGCGTTGGACCAGGCGACCACGAGCAGGCACACCAGGATGACGAACACGATCGCGCCCAGCGACACCGTCGAGATGTCGCGCACATAGGAGATGTGCTTGCTGCCCGGGGTGAGCCCGCTCTCGCCGCGGAACTGCAGCACCAGCACGGCGAAGATGACGGCGGCACCGATCTGGCCGATGTACTTGCCCGCCGCCGAGAGGCCGAGGTTGCGCTGTTTGCGCAGCTTGATGAAGTCGTCGAGGAAACCGACCACGCCCAGCGCGGTGGTGAGCCCGAGCACGAGCATGCCCGAGGCCGTCGGGCCCTCGGCGTCGTAGCCGATGCCGATCAGGTGCGAGCCGAGGTAACCGGCCCACATGCCGATCAGGATGGCGACGCCACCCATGGTCGGGGTGCCGCGCTTGGCCTGGTGGCTGGCCGGGCCGTCGACCCGGATCTCCTGGCCGAAGCCCTGTCTTGCGAAGACCCGGATCAGCAACGGCGTCAACAGGATCGACACCGCCAGTGCGATCCCCGCCGCGAACAAAATCTGCCTCACGACTGCGCCTCGCTGACGCTCGGCTCCGTCGTAAGGCCGATGGCCGCTGTAGTCACGTGTTACCTTCCCCTGCCCCGGTCAGGTGCTCGGCGACGGCCCAGAGGCCGACCGCCTTCGACGCCTTGACCAGTACCACATCGCCTGCGGCGATCTCGTCGTCGAGCAGCGCGATCGCCGCGTCGATATCGGGTACGAGGACCGACTCCTCGCCCCATGAGCCTTCCATCACCGCACCCTGGTGCATTCCCCGGGATGGCCGTCCGGTGCCGACCACGATCAGCCGGTCGACATCCAGGCGTACCGCCAGCCGTCCGATCGCGTCGTGTTCGATCACCGAGTCGTCCCCGAGTTCACCCATCTCACCGAGCACGGCCCAGCTTCGGCGCGACTCGTCGCCCGCCTTGGCCAGGGTGACCAGCGCTTTGAGCGCGGCACGCACCGAATCGGGATTGGCGTTGTAGGAGTCGTTGATGACGGTGACGCCGTCGGCGGTGGTCCGCACGTCCATCCGGCGCGCCGAAGCAGCGCCCGCACCTGCCAGCGCCTGCGCGATCGTCGCCAGGTCGGCGCCACATTCCAGCGCGACGGCGGCCGCGGCCAGCGCGTTGCCGACGTGGTGCTCGCCGTGCACGGCCAGCCGCACCGGCACGGACTGCCCGCCCGCGTGCAGGGTGAACCTGGCGCGGGCCTGCTCGTCGGTGACCACATCGGTGGCGCGCACGTCGGCGTCACCAGACAGGCCGACCTTCACCACGCGGGCCTTGGTCCGCGGCGCCATGGCGGCGACATTCGGGTCGTCGGCGTTGAGCACGGCCAGCCCGTCGGCGGGCAGCGCCTCGACCAGCTCGCCCTTGGTTTGGGCGATCGCCTCGCGGCTGCCGAACTCGCCCAGGTGCGCGGTGCCGACATTGAGCACGACGCCGATGCGCGGCGGCGCGATGCGGGCCAGTGCCGCGATGTGGCCGGGGCCGCGAGCCGAGAGCTCTAGCGCGAGGAACTTGGTGTCCAGGCCCGCGCGCAACGCGGTCCACGGGTGCCCGAGTTCGTTGTTGAACGATCCCGGCGGGGCGACGACCGGGCCCAGCGGCGCCAGCACGGCGGCCAGCAGGTCCTTGGTCGAGGTCTTGCCGGAGGACCCGGTGACGCCGACGACGGTGAGCCCGGTGCGCTCGGCCAGCCGCTGTGTGCTCGCCCTGGCCAGCTCGGCCAGTGCCGCCAGCACGGCGGCGCCGGAGCCGTCGTCGTCGTGGCTCAGCGCGACCGAGGTCGCGGGCACCGAGCCGCGGTCGGGCGCGACGACGATCGCGGGCACGCCGACCGGCCGGGCCGCCAGCACGGCGACCGCGCCCGCGGCGACCGCGGCGGCGGCGTAGTCGTGTCCGTCGGAGTTGGCGCCCGGCAGCGCGAGGAACAGATCGCCGGAACCGATTCGGCGCGAATCGAATTCGACCGAACCGGTCACCAGTGCCTGAGGGTCGGGTACGTCGTGCAGCTCGCCGCCGACGACGTCCGCGATCTCCCGCAGTGTCATCTCGATCATGAAACCGTCAAGTCCTCCGAGTCCGTCTGCGGACTGTGTCGTGTCTGCAGGGTTTCCAGCGCCGCCGCGACCACCTCGCGGTCGTCGAAGGGATGCTTGACGCCCTGGATCTCCTGACCCGCCTCGTGGCCCTTGCCCGCGATGAGCACCACGTCGCCGGAACGCGCCCAGGCGATGGCCGCGGCGATGGCCGCCGCGCGGTCACCGATCTCGCGGATCTCGCCGCGGTCGGTGGCCGGGAGTTCGTGCGCACCGGCCACCACGGCGGCTCTGATGGCCGCGGGATCCTCGGTGCGGGGATTGTCGTCGGTGACGATCAGCAGGTCGGCGCCGCGTGCGGCGGCCGCGCCCATCAGCGGGCGCTTGGCCGCGTCCCGGTCGCCACCGGCACCGACGACGACGGCCAGCCTGCCGTGCCCGGCCTCGGTGAGGTGACCGCGCAGGGTGGCCACGACCGATTCGACCGCGGCGGGCTTGTGCGCGTAGTCGACGACGGCGAGGAAGTCCTGGCCGCGCTCGACCCGCTGCATCCGGCCCGGCACGTCGACGGTGGCCAGCGCGGGCGCGGCGACGGCCGGATCGACACCGGCGGCCGCGCAGGTCGCGACGGCGAGCAGCGCGTTGGCGACGTTGTAGCGGCCGGGCAGGCGCAGCCGCACGGTGAGCTCGCCGTCGGGTCCGGCCGCGGTGAACTCCTGCGCGCCACCGGTGGCCTGCACGTCACCGGCGACCCGCCAGGTGGCTGCGCCGCGATCGGTGGGCCCGGAGGAGGTAGCGGAGCGTGACCACGCAGGGCTCTCGGTCGCGGCGCCATCGGGTACAGCGCCGACGGTCGAGATCGTGATCGGCGCGGTCAGATCACCGGCGAGGCGGGTGCCCCACTCGTCGTCGACGCAGATCACCGCGGTGCGCGCGGCGATCGGCGAATCCGCTTCGAAGAGTTTGCGTTTCGCGGCGAAGTAGTCCTCGAAGTCGGCGTGGAAGTCGAGGTGGTCCTGGGACAGGTTGGTGAACGCGCCGACCGCGAACCGCACGCCGTCGACCCGGCCCAGCGCCAGCGCGTGGCTGGACACCTCCATCACCACCGCCTGCACGCCCTGTTCGACCATCGCCGCGAACATCGCGTGCAGCTGCGGCGCCTCTGGCGTGGTGAGCGCGCTGGGCACCCGCCCGCCGCCGATGCGGGTCTCGATGGTGCCGATCAGCCCGGTCGACAGGCCCGCCGCGGCGAGCCCGGCTTCCACCAGGTACGAGGTCGTGGTCTTGCCGGAGGTGCCGGTGATGCCGACGATGCGCAGCCGGTCGCTCGGGTGGCCGTAGATCTCGGCGGAGAGCTCACCGAGCACGGCGCGCGGCTGTTCGCGCACCAGGACGGGCACGGCGACCTCGCCGATCAGCGCGGCGCCCGCGGCGTCGGTGAACACCGCTACCGCGCCACGGGCGATCGCGTCGGCGGCGAACCGCGCGCCGTGGGAGTTGGCGCCGGGCAGGGCGGCGAACAGGTCACCGGAGCGCACGGCGTTGGACCGTTGCTCGATGCCGGTGACGATCGTTTCGGTGGTCACCGGAGTCGCCACCGTGGCGCCGGTGAGGTCCAGCAGGGCCTGCAGCGACGTCGACGGCGGCGTGTTCGGCCGGAGCGCGTGCGGGCTGGACTGCGCGGGCACAAGGCTCCTCTCTGAGAGTGATCGAGCGCGTGGGCGAGACGAGCAGTCAGGTTACCGACGCGCGGTGTCGGACGGACAACGCGGGTTGTGCCAAGGCGAAGAGTTAGAGCCCGGCCTCCAGCACCAGCCGCTTGGGCTCCGGCGAGGGTGGCACCCGGTCGCGCTGCAACGCCCAGGAGGCGAGGGTGTGGAACAGCGGCGCGGCCGACCCGCCACCGGTGCCGTCGGAGCTGCGGACCGGCGCGTCGAGCATCATGCCGATCACGTAGCGGGGGTTGTCGGCGGGCGCCATCCCGGCGAAGGTGATGTAGAACGACGAGGTCGAATAGCACCGGCAACCCGGGTCCACCTTCTGCGCGGTGCCGGTCTTGCCCGCCACCTGGTAGCCCTCGATCGCGGCCTGCACGCCCGTGCCCATCTGGTAGCCCATCGGGTCCTTCTGCACCGTCGCCTGGAAGATGGTGCGCAGCGTGCTCGCGGTCTGCGGGCTCACCACGCGCACGCCGTCGGGCTGCAGTTCCTCGGTGCGGGTGCCGTCGGGGGCGATCCTGGCCTTGACGATGCGCGGCGGAATGCGCAGGCCGTCGTTGGCGATGGCCTGGTACATGGCGGTCATCTGCAGCGTCGTCATCGAAAGACCCTGGCCGATGGGCAGGTTCGCGAAGGTGCCGCCGGACCACTGGTCACGCGCCGGCACCTGGCCGGGGCTCTCACCCGGCAGGCCGATCCCGGTGCGCTTGCCGAGGCCGAAGCGGTCGAGCATGTCGGCGAAGCGGTCCTCACCCACCCGCTGGGCGAGCATGAGAGTGCCCACATTGGAGGACTTTCCGAAGATACCGGTGGTCGTGTACGGTGCGGTGCCGTGCTGCCACGCGTCATTGACGGTGACGCCCGACATCCGGATCGAGCCGGGCACCTGCAGCACCTCGTCGGGGGTGGTCAGGCCGTATTCGATGGCGGCCGCGGCGGTGACGATCTTGTTCACCGAGCCGGGCTCGAACGGTTCGGAGACCGAGGGGTTGCTCATGTTCGCCGACGCCCAATGCTGGGGTCCCAGTGCGGGATTGAAGGTGTTGTCGTTGGCCATGGCCAGCACCTGACCGGTCTTGGCGTCGAGCACCACCGCCGAGGCCGAGGACGCGCCGGACAGTTGTTTGGCCTGCTGCACCTGCTGCTGGACGAAGTACTGCATGTCCTCGTCGAGCGTCAGCTCCACGCCGTAGCCGTTGACCGCGGGCTGCTGGTCGCGATAGCTGCCCGGGATCACCGCCCCGTCGGAGCCGCGGTCGTAGGTGCGCGAACCGTCGGTGCCCGCGAGGACCGAGTCCAGCGCGGATTCCAGGCCGATCTGGCCGTGCCCGTCCCAGCCGGTCGCGCCGACCACATTGGCCGCCAGCGCCCCACCGGGGTATTCCCGCAGGTCCTGGCGTTCCTGGCCGACCTCCGGGTACTTGGCGACGATCTCCGAGGCCACCCGCGGATCGACATTGCGCGCGAGGTAGGTGAAGGTCTTGTCGCTGCGCAGTTTGTCCAGCAGCTCTTCTTCCTTGGGCGCTGCCGCACCGAGCTTGTCGTGGACGAACTTCGCGATGTCCTTCAGCCGCTGCTCCGGATCGGGCGCGCTCGACTTGGCCTTCTTGGCGTCGGCCAGCTGCTGACGCACCCGGACCGGCTGGAAGGTCAGCGCTTTCGCGGTGATCGTGAAGGCGAGCCGTTTGCCGTTGCGGTCGGTGATCGGGCCGCGCACGGCGGCCTCGGTCTCCTTGGTGGTGCGCTGCGACGCGGCCTGCGCCGAGAGCGCGGGCGCGGCGATGCTCTGGATGTAGAGCAGCTGCAACGCCACCACCGCCAGCGTGGCCAGCAGGGTGACCCGGCCGATGCCGAGGCGCAACCGGATCGGCCGGTCCGGCGAGAGCGAGCCCGAACGGCGGGCCCTCGACGAGACCGGCCCGCGTCGCCGTGGCGACGCGGGCCCCCGCTGCCTCATCGACCGCCCTCCGGAGCGACGATCTGCGGCGCCTCGCTCGGTGGGCGGGCCGCTGGGCTCGGTAGTCCGGCCGCGACACCCGGTGCGGGCGGCGGCGTGTCGGCCTGCGCCGGTGGCGCACTCTGCTCCACGGGGGCGGTGATGTCGACCCGGTCGGGCACGATCACCGGCGCGGGGGCCGCCGGTGCGGGCGCCTGGCCGTCCACCGGCGCACGACCGGCCGCGGGGGCCATCGGAGCCGGAGCTTGACCGTCCACCGGCGCTTGGCCGTCCGCGGGAGCGATCGGCGCCGGAGGTTGACCCGCGGCCTGACCGGGCGCTACCGCTTCGACAGGAGCGGGGGCGAGCGGCGCGGGCGCCGGTGCCACCGCGGGCTGGGGCGAGACTGCGGGCTCCTGCGCCGAAGCGCCGGCGGCGGGACCGGATGCGGGTGCACCACCTTGGCCGGCGGGCGTGGCAAGGGTATTCCCCGGCGCACCGCTGGGCGTGGCCGGACTCGCGAGCGTGGCGCCCGGCTGCACCGGAACCACCCGCTCCCCCTGTGCCTGCACGTGTCCAGGCGGCGGACCGCTCGGCGTCGTGGTCGGCGGGCTGTTCAGCGGCGGCGCGGGCGCGCCCTGCGCGGGCGTCGGCGTGCCGATGACGGTGACCTCACCGCCGGGACCGAGCACCAAGCGGGCCGGATCCTTGGCGGGGATCATGCCCAGTTCCCTGGCACGTGCGGCCAATTCGGGGGCGGAGTCCGCGGCGGCGACCTCGCGCTGCAGCGCGGCCCGCTCGTCGGCGAGCTTGCGATTGACCGCCCTGGCGTCGCCGAGCTGGTAGCTGTCCTCGGCGGCGCGGGTGGTCAGCAAGAGGGTGAGGGCGAGGCCGCAGCCGAGCAGTCCGATGATCGCGGTGACGAACGGGATCCGCCCGGCCATCGTGGATGCCCGTTCAGGCAGCTCGATGCCGTCGAGCAGTTGCTCCCTGGTGCGCTTGCGCGCGTAGGCCCGCTGTGCGGCACCGGATTTCACCCGTTCGGCCGCCTCGACGCGACGGGCCGTGCGCCCCGGCACGGCGACGGTGCTCGTCCGCACGCTCATCGTGTCCCCTCCTGTGTCCTCCCTGACCTCTCCGCGATCCGTTCGGCCGCGCGCATCCGCACCGGCGCGGATCGCGGGTTGACCTCGATCTCGGACTCGGTCGCCTTCTCCGCACCCCGGGTCAGCATCCGGAATTCCGGTCCCATGCCGGGCAATTCGACCGGCAGGTCCATCGGCGATCTGGACACGATGCGTGGCGCGAACTCCTGCTTGACCAGTCTGTCCTCCAGCGACTGGTACGACATGACGCAGATCCGCCCGCCGACGCGCAGCGAATCCAGGGCCGCGGGCAGCGCCGCGCGCAGCGAATCGAGCTCGCCGTTGACCTCCACCCGCAGCGCCTGGAACGTGCGCTTGGCCGGATGACCACCGGTGCGCCGCGCCGCGGCCGGGATGGTGTCGTAGAGCAGCTCGACCAGCTCGGCGCTGGTGGTGAACGGCTTGACCGCGCGCCTGCGCAGCACCTCGGAGGCGATCTTGCCCGCGAACCGTTCGTCGCCATAGGTTTTCAGCACCCGGGCCAGGTCGCCGTGGCTGTAGGTGTTGAGCACGTCGGCGGCGGTCGGGCCGGTGGTCGGATCCATCCGCATGTCCAGCGGGGCGTCGACGGAGTAGGCGAAGCCGCGGTCGGCCTCGTCGAGCTGCATCGACGACACCCCGAGGTCCATCAGAATCGCTGACACGGACCCGATCTCGGGTAGCCCGGCCTCGCTCAGCGCGTCGGCGATCCCGTCGTAGCGGGTGTGCACGAGGGTGATCCGGTCGGCGTAGGGCGCGAGCCGCTCGCCTGCCAGTTTCAGCGCGGTGGTGTCGCGGTCGAGCCCGACCAGGTGCGCGTTCGGATAGGTGCGCAGGAAATGTTCGGCGTGCCCGCCCAGGCCGAGGGTCGCGTCGATGTAGACCGCGCCCGGTTCGCTCAGCGCGGGGCCGAGCAGTTCGTCGGCTCGGTGGAGCAGGACCGGCACATGACGGGGGTTCTCGGTGTCATGGTTCACCTCGACCTCCCGGGATACTGCCTCGCGTCGCAGACGGGTCGCCTTGCCACACAGTGCTTTTCGAATGAGATTGCGGTCTGAATGAAGCTGCTCCATCGCCCTTGCGATGGAACCGGCGAATGCGTCGAGGTCTCTGACCGAGGCGCGGCACCTGGCGTCGGGGAAGTACGTCAGGGTCCACGCCCGGGCAGAGGCCTCGCAGCACTCGCGTGCTCCGGGCTAGAAGATCCCGCCCAGCGACTCGTCTCTGGCTTGCGCGTAGTCCTCCTCGTGCTCGGCGAGGTAGGACTCCCACGCCTGCTTGTCCCATATCTCGAGGAAGTCGACGGAACCGATCACCACGCAATCTCGCGTGAGGTTCGCATAGCGTCGATGGTCCGGCGACAGCGTGATCCGGCCCTGTGCATCCGGACGTTGCTCGTCGGTGCCCGCCGCCAGCGCTCGGACGAAAGCCCTTGCCTGCGGGTTGCTTCGAGACGCTGCCGCGGCCCGCCGCGCGAGCGCGGTGAACTCGTCTTTCGGATACACGGCCAGGCTGTGGTCTTGACCTTTCGTGACCATCAACCCTCCCGCCAGATCGTCTCGGAACTTCGCAGGCAACGTCAGTCGCCCTTTGTCGTCCAATCGGGGGGTGTAGGTACCGAGAAACATCTCGGCCACCTCCCTACTGGATCACCTCGCCGTACGGCCTCTCCTGTAGTGCGCGACCCACATTACCCCACTTTCCCCCACTTTCAATCGAAACCCCGGGTGATCCTGCTCCCCGCCAACACAATTCCGCAGGTCATGCCAGCTATCACCGAGATTCGGGGTTATCGCGTGTTCGGGCAACCCGCGCGGGTCGGCAACCCGCGGTTCCGACAACGTTCAGCAAACATCGCAGGTGCGACCGGCGCCGACGCGCGCCGGACG
>NZ_JBHXMY010000038.1:0-5827 GCF_042720195.1 Nocardia sp. NPDC058497
GCCTATCAGTTGCGGTACCGCGACCGTCACTCAATCGCATCCAGGCTTCCGCCATATCGGGATCAGCGTCAAATCGTGCCGTACGAACTTCTCCGGTGTACACATCGACCATCTTATGCTCCGAAAGGAAAACATGTTGTTTGATCTTCTCGATGTCAGACACACTGAGACCAGTATTTTCGGCGATACTTGCTACGTCAAGCGTATCGCCGCGAATGAAATCGTATGCCTTATCCGCCCATGTCGACCACCTTTCGATCAAACTCTTCGGACTGGGCCCGATCCGGCCACCGGTCATCAGCGCTCGCGAATAGTTACCACGAACTCTGAACAGATTGGCAATACGCTGGAGTCTAGTCCGTTGAGATTCCAGCTCCCCGGCGTTGTCGACTACTTTTGCGACGAAACGCACAGCGGCCTTTATGTCCAACACGCGATCGACATATGTCTTCATCTTGGCAGCGAGTTTCCCCGCTTTGGCTGCGGCTACTGCAGCAGTACCCATCCCTGCAGTGAGAGCGCCTGCGACCACGGAGAAGAATACTGTAGTGGCAACTTCTCCGGCAAGATCCCATGCGAGGTCTTGCAGCAACTGCTTCATCTTGTCACGGAATGCCGTGATGGCACCCTGGTGATTTCGGCACGACTGGGCCAAGTCGTCATACAACGCCAGCACCGCGATTGCGCTGGCTTTCAGATCGCGAATATCATCGTCGACATGTTTGAGTTCCGGAGCGGTCTCACCATCAAATGAGCGAGCGAGGTCTTCCAGCAGAGTCGGCAGATTTCCCACACCGGATTCGGAGGCAAATTTTGCCCACGTGTCGGCGGCAATCTGGAGCTTGTCAGGTTCGCCGTCGGGCATTTCAACCCCGAACTTCGCCAGAGCTTGAACAGCGAAGCCGACGTCGTCGAAAATACCACTACCGGGACCGCAAGCAGCAGGCGGTGGTACTCGACACGCCGACCATGCCGGGAGAAAGGGAGCTGTCTCGACAGGCGCCGCTCGTCGGCTTCCAGCTTCGTAGTCGGCCAGTGCCCAGTTGTAGCCGAGTTGTTGTAGTATGTCCGCATAGTTACCCATGGCGTTAATAAGCGCCTCGGTCATGGATATCGCGTCAGCGACCGCAGTATCGTAATTGTTGGCCCACGCTTTGGACTCGCCGCAATTACCACCCATTGATCCGGAACCAGACAGGGCATCCATCTGGGAATTAAAGATATTGCGGTACTGGCAGGCATGTGAATATAGCGTAGCTCCTGCCAGCGAGTATACAACCGGATCCACAGCTAGGTAAGTCACTTAGTTCCCTCAAATACATGCTGCCATAGCGGCGGTGGAACAATCGCTGGGTGACTGCTCATCCAGACAAATGACGTCAGCAATATCGGCAGTTCATTCGCTTACGATCTACCCAACATTGCCAGGTTTGCGGCGAGTGCAGCGGTGTAGCGATCGTGGGCATCCTGTGCTGCTTGCCGCATCGTATCGATACCGTCAGCGACATCGGTCGCCCCGGCGTGCCAGCCACGGAATGCCTCAGCCTGGGCGTCAGCGGCTGCACCGGACCAGTTCTGCTGGACGGCGCCGATGCGCTGCTGAAGCCCGTCGAGGCTGTCGGCGAGGAAACCTACAAAGCCCGTTACGCGGCTGACGATCTGCTCGAGTTCGACGAGGTCGACGCGGAAGGGTTGGGCGTTGTCGACCATCCCTATCCCTCGAGGTTGAGCGAAACGGCCAGCGCGCTGGTTTCAGTGGCCAGCAACTGATCCTGGTCGTCGAGAGTCTTGCTGGTGACACCGAGGAGTTCGGCCATACCGGCCAGGGCGTCGAGGATGGTGTCCGCACCTTGCTTCGTCTCGGTCCAGCCGGAGGAAAACGAATCGGCCGACGTGCCGCGCCAGTTGTCGAGCAGGGTGACGATGTCGGAATCGAGGGATCTCAGTCCGTTGATCAGGGATTCGGCAATCTGCTGCACAAATGCTCCGGCGTCGGTAACCTCGTCGGGCACCAGCGCAAAATCGTTTCCCGATCCACCCGTATCAGCAGTCATACTCCCCCTCCAGGTGATTACGAGGGAACTTACCGTGACGCGGCCAGCAAGGGCAACACGGCGCCTATCCGACACGATAGCCCGAGGGCGCCAAGCGCTTGCGCTATGCGGCGAGCACCGCCGTGGGCAACTACGCCACCCCTACAACCTCCGCCGACACCGAGGAAGCCGCGGCAGGCGGGGCCATCGCCCACTACCCCGGCGCCGCCGCGTTCATCTCCACCGCGGACTGACCGTCTCCCCCGACGACTCCACCGGCGAGCCGGGTCGCCACCGTCCTCAGCCCAGGGACACCGCGCACCGGCGACTTGCGCCGAGGAGTAGGCACCCGCCGTACTCAGCTCGCGGGGCGGCCGTCGTAGTCGAAGCCGATCGTCCGGGTCGCTACGTCGGCGACCGCCAGACGCACGGCGACGTGCTTGCCTTCGGGCGGTTTTCCCTCGCAGCGGCCGAGGATAGGCGGGTCTTCGACGAAGATCTCGGCTGGCCGGCTGCCGTTGGCCTCGCGCAGGACCAGGGCCGAGAACTCGGTGCCGACCCGGGGTGCCAGGACGGTCGCCTCGGTCAGGTCCACGCAGGCGCGGTCTACCTTGTTGGCCACGGCATCGGTGCGGCGCAGGGTTTCGGCCGCGGGGCCGAGTCCGTCGACCACCCACTGCGGCACTTCGGCACCGGCGCAGTGGGCCAGGCAGATCTCGGTGGTGAACCGGTCGGCGAGGCGACGCAGCGGGGCCGTCACGTGGGCATAGGGCGCGCCGATGGCGCTGTGGGTCAGCTGGTCCTCGGTCGGCTGGTCGAGGTCGCCGAGCAGTGTGTAGCTGGCGCCGCGCAGCAGGCTCGTGGCCTCCGACATGAGGACCAGCCCGGCGGGGGCGTTCGCGTCGAGGCCTGCCAGCAGCCGGCCGACGGGCATGTCGGCGGGCCAGGAGACGCCGAGGGCCGCCGCGGTGCGCCGCATCGACGCGATCGCGCTCTCGGGTGGCGGCGGCATGGTGCGCAGCAGGCCGATCCGGGTGCCGTTGTGCGCCAGCATGATCCGGGCCGCGCACATGCCGGTGAGCAGCGAGACCTGTTCGTTCCAGTCGTCCGCGGCGGTTCGCGGTTCCAGCTCGAGCCGCCAGTTGTCACCGTGGCGCACCACGTCCTGGGCGGGCAGGCGCAGCGAGATCGCGCCCTGATCGAGGCCGGCCTCGATCCGTAGCCGCCCGAACTCGGGCAGCGCGATCAGGGACGGATGCAGCGTCCCGGCGTCGGCGGCGGCCTGCACCTGCGCGTAGTCGAATCGTTCCCGGGAGCGCACCAGTGCGCGCGTCACCGAGAAGCTCTGCGGGACAGCCTTGTCGTCGAGCTCGATGGTCCAGAGTGCGGCGGGCCGGTCGACGCCGGGGAGCAGACTGGCGGTGCCCTCGGACAGCACCGTGGGGTGCAGGGGGACGTTGCCGTCGGGTAGGTAGAAGGTCTGGCCGCGCGCTTCGGATTCGCGGGCGAGCGCACCGCCCGGCACGATCACGGCGCCGAGATCGGCGATCGCGTAATGCAGGGTGAAGCCGGTGGGGGTGCGTGCGATGCACAGCGCCTGGTCCAGATCCATGGCGCTGGGCGGGTCGATGGTGACGAACTCGATGTCGGTCCGGTCGACCCTGGTACCCGCGAACGCGTCGACCGCGTCGCGGGCCTCCGAGACGGCCTCGGCAGGATAGTCCGAGGCCAGCCCGAATTCGGAACGGATGGCGCCGAAGTCGACCGGCGCCGAGACGATCCGCTGATGGAGTTCCATCCTGGCAGGTTAGCGACTGGCTACTGCAGTGCCAGCATGGTGCCGTTGAGCTGGTCGAACGGGCCGAACACGGTGAAGGTGACCCGGCCGTTGGGAACCGACGACGACACGGCCGCCGCGGCGTCGAGCGCCTGGCCGAACGAGGCCGCCGAGGGGTGCGGCAGACCGGCGACGGTCAGGCCGAACCGGGTCTGGTGGACCCAGGCGGTATCGGCCGGGCTGAGGTCGACCTGGACCCCACCCGACAGCGGGGTCACCGCGACCGCGCTCGCCGATCCGGCACCCAGCGAGGTGAAAACCGCAGCGGCTCCGGCGATCAGTGCACCGGCGACAATGGAACGAACTACCCGCATGTAAATGTGACCTGCTTCCGCGATCGAATGTGATGGGCCCGCGCCCGGTGGCATCGAGCCCTGCCGACGGCGCCCACTCTATGACCTCGCTCACGTTCCCGGCGAGTTCCGGCGCATTTTCGCCGTGACGGCGTCGCCTGCCGTTCACCGCACGGGAGGCGGCGTGTTTTCTGGGGCGCTAGCATCCCGCTGCGTGAGTAGAACTACCGCCGCCATCGCGGCCAGCGCCACCGTCTTCGCCCTGCTTCTGGCGGGTTGCGGCGACGACTCCTCTTCCACCGCCGCCTCCTCCTCGTCCGCCGCCCCGACCGCGCAGGTCGATTCGGGCAAGGCGGGCATGTTCGTGGTGAGCTACCGCAACGCGTTCCCGAAGCTGGCCGAGGGCCGCGACGACGCCGCGGTGAGCGGGGTGCTGACCCAGACCTGCGGTGACATCAAGGCGGGCAAGGCCGAATCCGATGTCGTGGCCGGGATCGTGCAGAGCTCCACGAACGGCGCGACGGCCGCGACCACCGAAGAGGCGCAGGCGATATTCCAGATGGCCAAGCTGATGTGCTGACGGGTGTTTCCCGGCTCGACGCGGCGGCGGTTCCCTCTCGGGACCGCCGCCTCGTCGTTCGGCGGAGGCGGACGAGCCGGCCTGTAAGCCGGATCCTGTCCCCGGTTCGCACCGGGGGGCGACCATCCATCTGGACACACCGTTGCCGGGTGCCTCGAGCGGTCCACCCGCAGGCTCGGGCGAGCAGCCCTCGAACACCTGCGCAGCCGCACCGTGAGGTGCGACCTTCGACCTTGCTCCGGGCGGGGTTTACCGAGCCGCCCCGGTCACCCGGGGCGCTGGTGCGCTCTTACCGCACCGTTTCACCCTTACCGCACGTGCGTGCGGCGGTCTGTTTTCTGTGGCACTATCCCGCGGGTCACCCCGGGTTGCCGTTAGCAACCGCCCTGCTCTGTGGAGTCCGGACTTTCCTCGGCAGCGAGCAGCGGCACCATCGCACCCGTTCTCGTCGCCGCGGTCGCCCGGCCGACTCGTCCGCTCGTACAGAGTACTCGGTACGGTTACGAGCCATGGAACGTGTCGACGTCAGTTTCCCCTCGGGTGACCACCAGTGCGCTGCCTGGCTCTACCTGCCCGACGGTGCGCCCCGGCCGCGCCCGCTGGTGATCATGGGACACGGGCTGGGGGCAACCCGCGAAATGGGGTTGGATCGGTATGCGCGGCGGTTCGTCGCGGCGGGAATGGGGGTGCTGGCGTTCGACTACCGGCATTTCGGCGCCAGCGAGGGTGACCCACGCCAGGTGGTCAATATCGCCCGCCAGCGGCAGGACTGGAAGGCCGCAGTCGCCTACGGGCGCAGTATCCGCGGGTTCGACGCGACCCGGATCGCGTTGTGGGGCACCTCGTTCGGCGGCGGCCACGTGCTGTCCGTCGCGCCCGACGACGACTACCTCGCCGCGGTGGTCGCGCAGGTGCCGTTCACCAGCGGGTGGGCCTCGGCGATGGCGAAGGGACCGACCAGCGTCACCAAGGTCGTCACGATCGCCGCCGTCGACCTGCTGTTCGGCCCGATCCGGCGCAAGCCGGTGCGGATCCGGCTGGCCGGGCGCAAGCGGGCCGCCGCCCTGATGAGCGCGCCCGACGT